>JBFGBS010000228.1:0-4503 GCA_041567475.1 Arthrobacter sp. | reverse complement strand
TCCATCCTCGCCGTCCCGATCCAGGTCGAAAAACCGTACATGGCGGCGCTGAACTGCTACTCGCCAGACAAGTTCTCCTTCGAACCGGACGTGGTCGAGGCGATCGAACTCCACGCCGCGTCCATTTCACGCATTCTGCGCCTGGCCCTGCGGGTGCACACACCCGGGGCCTACCCGGACCATCTCCGGAGCGCCCTGCAGTCGCGGGCGGTCGTGGATGCCGCCGTGTCCCTGATCATGGTCCAGACCCGCGGCGGACGGGAGCAGGCGCTGAAGGTCCTGCACCGGGCAGCCCAGGTCAACAACCGGCCGGTCCACGACATTGCCACGGACATCCTGGAGGGACTCAAGATGCCCGCCGAGAGCGGAGGCGAGGGCCCGCCCGGCCCGCAGGCGCAGTGAGCGGCTTTCGGGGCGTGCACCGACGTCGGGACCTTGCTGCCTAGGGCCGTGTCAGGCGACGATGACTTTATTTATGATGGAAACGGGGCAGCACTGAACTCGAGGTCGAGCGGCTGGCTCCCCGGGTAGGTAGGTTGAGGCGCGGTGGGTGCTGGGGGCACCATGCGGAGCTTGAGGAGATTTCGATGGTGGGACGACAAGGCAATGACGGGGTGAACGACGCCGCGGAACCAATGGATGACGCCCGGGCCACGACGGATTCCTCCACGCTTCAGGACCTGGTGCTCCAATACGAGGAGGCAACGGATTTCCTGGCCGAGCTAGCCGCCATGGCCGCCGATCGGTGCTCCAGCCCGGGGAACCAGGTTGAGTGCGGCATCACGGTGATCCGCCGACGGCGCCCCTCGGTCGCCGCAGCGAGCGGAGCACGGGCCAAAGCGTTGGACGAAATGCAGAACCGCATCGGTATGGGACCGTGCCTGACCGCGCTCGAGTTGGAACAACCTTTGTTGGTTGATGACCTCCAAGGCGACGAACGCTGGCCCGACTATGCCCGCTCGGCGGAGGCCAGTGGAGTTCGGTCCGTCCTGGCGATTCCCTTGAGCCTCCAAGGCGAGGCCCAGGCAGTCCTGAACCTCTACTCGGACCGTGCGCACGGTTTCAGCCCCGCGGACGTCGAGACGGTGAAAGCTTTCGCGAACATCGCTGCCCGGTCCCTCAAGCTGGCCCTGGTCATCGCCAAATTGCGCGAGGCACGTGATGACCTGACCGAAATGATGCGCTCCCGGACCACCATCGATATGGCCATTGGCGCGATTATGGCCCAAAATCGGTGCACCAAGGACGAAGCCTTTGAATTCCTGGTCCGGGCTTCCAACACGAGGAACGTCAAGCTCAGGGACGTGGCGTCCGGCCTGATCCGCTCCATCTCCGGGGAAGAAGAAATCAGCACCACTTTTGAGGATTAGCAGTGTGCGGTAGCGGATGCAGTTGGCACAAATCCCAGTCGCAGCCAGACCAGCCCAAGCGATCGAGACTTCCCAAAGCATGCGCTATTTGTTAATCTAAGAATGGTCAGGCAGCGGCCGCCTCCTTTCTATCGAAAGCGTCGGCGTATGCCTGGTATTTCCGATGTAACGGTTCCCCCGGTCTGTATGCCAGACGGCGGAGGGCGGTGGCCCCATGAGTGACGCCACGCCTCCTCACTACCCGGGCGACCGGATCTTCCAGACTTTCCGTAGGTGGCCACTGGTTCCCACCCAGGACCTCCAACGACTCCGCGCCGCCTTGTTGCAGTGCGTCGCAGCCGAGGACTCCGAGACGGCGCAGCAGCTTCTGGGACTTGTCGAAGATGAGTTGCACCGCCGCCGGAAGCAAATGGTGAGCTTCGCAGTCGCGGAACGGAACCGACCCAAAGCCAAGATGGCTAGCTACCGGCGGGCCGGACGGAAAGACTTCTCAGCATGACTCCCGGCCGGGCCGGTTTTGCCGTTTTCCAGCCCCGTAGCGTCATAGGGGACTAGCGCATTGGGGGTGGGCTGGAAACTGAAGCACCACCGGCCCGGCCCGGGTCCTTCCCGGCTTCCTCACCCGAACAAGTACGTAGCCTCGTCGTAGCGGCGCTGCGGGACGGTCTTGAGCTTGCCGATAGCGTCGGCCAGGCTCACCCGGATGATTTCATCCCCGCGGGTCGCGACCATCTTTCCCCAGGCCCGCTCATGGATGGCATCGACGGCGGCGAGCCCCAGCCGGGTGGCCAGGACCCGGTCCGTGGCGCTCGGGGCGCCGCCGCGCTGGATGTGTCCCAGCGTCGTCGACCGCGTCTCAATGCCGGTGCGTTCCTCAATGATCGGGGACAGCCGCTCGCCAATTCCACCCAGCCGGGGTCGGTTGAAGCCGTCCAGGCCCCGGTCCGAATACGGCTCGGTCATCTCCGCCGACACGAAGCCTTCCGCGACTACCACCAGCGGGGTCCGGCCGCGTTTGAACGGGCCCTCCACCCAGTCGCAGATCTCGTCCAGGGTGGCCGTCTGCTCCGGGATCAGGATCGCGTGGGCGCTGGTGGCCATCCCGGCATACAGTGCGATCCACCCGGCGTGCCGGCCCATCACTTCCGCGACCATGCAGCGGTGATGGGATTGTCCGGTGGTCTTGAGCCGGTCGATCGCCTCCGTGGCGATTTCGACGGCCGTGTGGAAGCCAAAGGAGAAGTCGGTGGCGGAGAGGTCATTGTCCACGGTTTTGGGCACACCGACGATCGGGATGCCCGCGTCGCTGAGGATTTTGGCTGCGGCCATGGTGCCCTCGCCGCCAATGACGATCAGCGCGTCCACGCCCTCGGCGCGCAGGTTCCCCTGGATCCGATCGACGCCGCCGCCATCACCGACCGGGCTGAACCGCGACGTGCCGAGGATGGTCCCGCCCAGGTTCCCGATGCCGCGCACACTCATCCAATCCAGGTTGATGGTGTTGCCCTCCACGAGCCCGCGCCAGCCGTCCGTGAACCCGACGAACTCATCGCCATGGACCCGGATCCCGCGCAACACACAGGAGCGGATCACGGCGTTGAGCCCGGGGCAGTCGCCGCCGCTGGTCAGGATCCCGATACGGGCCATGAGTCTTCCCTCCGCTGTGCTGCCGACGTCTCCGGCGCGGTGGTCCGCGGCCCGGGTATTCACTGCATTCCACGAAACCACCAACACCGCCACCGCGGTATGAGGACTTCCCCGACTCGACGGTGCGGGATATCCCGCACGCGAAAGGAAGCGAAGGGGTGTCATGATGGTGGTAATGAGCACCGCAGACGCCGCATGACCTGCGGCGCGCGGTTCGTCAAGGAGGACGAACATGACAGAAGTCGAGCCGGGATCGGACATCCTGATCCGTGGCCTGCACCCCGTCAATGACGCGCAGCACAAGCTGGATTCGGTTGCCGCCCTGGCCCGCGACCTGGCCGGCCGGTTTGAGCTGCAGCCGCTGCTGGGCCGGATCCTGGGCCACGCCACGTCCCTGCTGGGATGCGAATCAGGCTCAATCGCGCTCGTCAACGAAGCCAGCGGCACCTACACCAAGAAGGTGGACATCGGCGTCGGGTGCCAGGAAGGCCTGACCTTCTCCCTCAAGGAGGGCTTCACCGGGCAGGTGGTGCGCAGCCGGTCCACCGTCATCCTCGACTCCTACAGCAGCATTGAACGCGGGCACATCCCGCCGACGGATCCGCGGTGGAACTGCGCCGTGATGGGCGTGCCCATCACATGGGGCGAGCAAATCACGGGTGCCTTTATCGTGTTCAGCCCCGACGAACACCGCGTCTTCACCCCCGAGGAAGCCGTGCTGGCCGAGGTCTTCGCCAGTCACGCCGCGATTGCGCTGGCCAACTCCGAGCTGCACGCCAAGGCCTCGGCCCGGGAACGCGAGGCCGCCATCGCCGCCGAACGCGAACGCGCCGTCCGGGACGTCCACGAAACCGTCGGCCGGTCGCTGGCGACCCTGCTGCTCAGCCTGGATGAGGCGGAACGGGCCAGCCGGCTCGACGGCGGCGAGCAGACCGTCACGCCGCATCTGAGCGCCGCCCGGACCATCGCCCACGACGCCCTCACCGAGACCCGCCGCACTGTCCTCGGCATGGGACCGGCGGCGCTCGCGGGCCGGAGCCTGGATGAAGCGGTCGCCGCGGAGCTGGCCTGGGTGGAGTCGATGTCCGGAGCAACAACGCAGCTGACCGTGATCGGCCAGGCGCGCCCGTTGGCCCCCGAGATCGCGCACCAGGCATTCAAAATTGTCCAGGAAGCGCTCAACAACGTGGTGACCCACGCCCGTGCGACGACCGTCCGCGCCGGACTGATCTATGAGCGCGGGGCGCTCGCCGTCGTCGTCGAGGACAACGGGCAGGGCTTTGACCTCGCCGCCGCGCATGGGGACCACGCCACCCTGCCCGCCGGCTGCCTGGGCCTGCACGGTATGACCTCCCGCGCCGTCCACCTCGGCGGCGACCTGCACATCGACACCACCCCCGGGTGGGGAACCAGGGTCCGGGCCACCCTGCCGGACCGCGCCCCGGAACCGGAGGCATCAAAGCAGCCACACTGGAAGATCCTGATC
>JBFGBS010000227.1:0-4532 GCA_041567475.1 Arthrobacter sp. | reverse complement strand
GACGTCCCAGCTGATATGCCGGCGGACGTCCGTGAGGTTCATGGAGCGGTCGAGGAAGAGGTCATCGAGCATGTACTCGTCCACAGCCAGGATCCGCAGCCAGTGCCCGTACACGTCCGGGCCGCCGTCGAGCCAGCGGCTCGCGACGCAGACCCCCGTGCCGGAATCGATCCGCACGAGGGTGCGGCCCGGCCGGCAGAGCGGCGCGCCCGGATCGCCCGGACGGTAGGAGGCGTTGGGGCTGACCGTCGCTTCCAGCGCGGGGCGGCCCTCATGGTCCACCTCGGTGATGGAGTCCAGTTCCACGGGGTTGGCATGCGGGAACTCCATCGGTACCGGGGCGTTGCCCGCGAGCTCCACCGGGTCCAGCGCCGCCGCAAAGCGGCCGTTGCCGAAGCCCGGTTCGCCGTAGGCGGCCTCCGGCCGGCGCCTGACGAGGCCGTCGTCATCGTAGACCGGGTTGACGAGCCGGGGCGGCAGCAGCCAGGACTTCCGGGTGGAACTGACGTAGAAATCATCCCGGGAATCGTAGATCCCGGTGGTGCTGTGCAGCACCAGTCCCGCCGCGGTTTCGAGCCGCAACGCTCCCGGCCGGCGCAGCCAGGCCCGGACCATATCCGCGGCGCCGTCCATGGTTCCGGCAGGGGCCTCGACCGGCCGGTCCAGGTATTCAAACCGCAGCGACTGCCACTTCCAGGGCGAGGACCGGCACAGGTTCCTGAACGCCGATGCCTGCCCCGACGGCCCGCCGGACGCCCGCGGCTCATGCCGGTTTCTGCTGTCCCATGCGGCCATATCCACAGTGTACGCGCGCGCCCCGCGCATGCGGCCCGCCCTTGCAGGGCAGTGATGCAGTAGCATCCGAGAGTGATCGAACGACTCGGCAATCTCGGTGCGGCGAGCCCGCTCGCCTTCTGGCTGGTGGTCGCGGCGTGCGCGTATTACGTGCTGATGGCGGTGCGGCTCACGATCATCGACGTCCGGCACCACCTGCTCCCGGACCGGATTGTCTTTCCTTCGTACGGGGTCGCCGGGGTGCTGCTGCTCGGCGCCGCGGCGTCCCTGGCGGTCATGGCGTCGCCGGGCCCCGCCGCGGCGGACGATGCCGCACTCTTCGGCCTGCCGGGCCTGCGGATCCTCGCCGGCGGACTTGTCATGTGGCTCTTCTACTTCCTCCTGCACACGGCGTACCCGCCGGGCATGGGCTTCGGCGACGTCAAGCTCGCCGGCGTCCTGGGCATGTACCTGGGGTTCCTGGGCTGGCAGCACGTCGCCGCGGGCGCCTTCGCGGCGTTCGTGTTCGGCGGCCTGTGGAGCCTGGGCCTGATCGCCTTGCGCCGCGGCACCCTGGGCTCGGCCATCCCGTTCGGGCCGTTTATGCTGGCCGGCACCGCCGCGGCCATGCTGTTGCCCGCGGCCTGACCCGGCACACGGATTAGGCTGGCAGCATGGCTACACCGGAGTTCATCCTCGCCCTGCGCGAAAAAATCGGCCACGGGATGCTCTGGATCCCCGGGGTCCGGGGAGTGGTGTTCGACGACGCGGGCCGGGTGCTGCTCGGCCAGCGGGCCGACAACGGGCGCTGGGGGATCATCAGCGGGATTCTGGAACCGGGGGAGGACCCGGCGCCGGGCCTCGTGCGGGAAATCTTCGAAGAAACCGGGGTCACGGCCGAAACCGAGCGGCTCGTGTCCGTGGACACGGTGGGCCCCACGCACTATCCCAACGGCGATGTCTGCCACTTCCTGACGCTGGCGTTCCGCTGCCGTTACGTCTCGGGGGAGGCCCGGGTCAACGACGACGAATCCCTCGCCGTCGGCTGGTTCCTGCCCGCCGACTTCCCGGCACTGCTGCCCGGCCACCTCGAATCGATCCGGCAGGCCGCCGAGCCGGACGGTACCGTCCGCTTCCGGCGCTGATTCCACGGACCACGGCTTCCGGCGGGCGGGCCTTAACGACCGCGGCCGCCCGCCTCCGCAGGGAAGGTGGGCGGCCGCCGTCGTGGTGCGGAAATCAGGCCTTGTGCGGCGGACGCGTCATGGACATAACGTCCAGGGCGGTGTCCAGCTGCTCTTCGGTCAGCTCGCCCCGCTCCAGGAAGCCCATGGCGACGACGGTCTCACGGATCGTGAGGCCCTCGGCCACGGCCTTCTTCGCGATCTTGGCGGCGTTCTCGTAGCCGATGAACTTGTTCAGCGGCGTGACGATCGACGGCGACGCCTCGGCGAGGAAGCGGGCGCGTTCCACGTTGGCGGTGATGCCATCGATCATCTTGTCCGCCATGACCCGGCTGGTGTTGGCCAGCAGCCGGATGGACTCGAGCAGGTTCGCGGCCATGACCGGGATACCCACGTTGAGTTCGAAGGCGCCGTTGGTGCCGGACCATGCGATGGCGGTGTCGTTGCCGATCACCTGGGCGCAGACCATGATCGAGGCCTCGCAGATGACCGGGTTGACCTTGCCCGGCATGATCGAGGAACCCGGCTGCAGGTCCGGGATCGCGATTTCGCCGAGGCCGGTGTTGGGGCCGGAACCCATCCAGCGGAGGTCGTTGTTGATCTTCATGAAGGAGATCGCGATGTTGCGCAGCTGGCTGGAGGCCTCGATCAGTCCGTCGCGGTTGGCCTGGGCCTCGAAGTGGTCCCGCGCCTCGGTGAGCGGCAGGCCGCTGTCCGCCGCGAGCAGCTCGATGACGCGCTCCGGGAACCCCGCCGGGGTGTTGATGCCCGTGCCGACGGCTGTGCCGCCCAGGGGAACTTCGGCGACCCGGGGGAGTGCGGCGTTGATCCGCTCGACGCCGTAGCGGACCTGCGCGGCGTACCCGCCGAACTCCTGGCCCAGCGTCACGGGGGTGGCATCCATGAGGTGCGTCCGGCCGGACTTCACCACGTCCTTGAACTCCACGGCCTTGCGCTCCAGGGAGTCGGCCAGGTAGCCCAGGGCCGGAATGAGGTCGTTGATCAGCGCGGACGTGGCGGCCACGTGCACCGAGGTGGGGAAGACGTCATTGGAGGACTGCGAGGCGTTGACGTGGTCATTCGGGTGGACAACCTTGTCGCTCCCGGCCGCCTTCAGCGCACGCGAGGCCAGCTCGGCCAGGACCTCATTGGTGTTCATGTTCGAGGACGTGCCGGAGCCCGTCTGGAACACATCGATCGGGAAGTCGCCGTCGTACTTGCCGGCGGCGACCTCATCGGCGGCGTCCGCGATCGCCTGGGCCAGCTCAGCGTCGAGCACTCCCAGCTCCGCGTTGGCCTGCGCGGCGGCCTTCTTGACGCGCGCGAGGGCCTCGATGTGGGCCCGTTCGAGGGTCTTGCCGGAGATCGGGAAGTTCTCAACCGCACGCTGGGTCTGGGCACGGTACAGGGCATTCACCGGGACGCGGACTTCACCCATGGTGTCGTGTTCAATGCGGAATTCTTCGGATTTCAACTCGTCTATGGAAGTCATGGGCCTAGCTTATTGGGCGCGGGCGCCGCACCGAAAACCGTGAATCGGCGGCCGGCCCGCGCGCCCCTGCGCGCCCTAGAGTTCGCCGATTCCGAAAACGAGGTCCGCCCGGCCCTCGGCCAGCCGGTACGACAACCCGATCACGGCCGCCTGGCCGCTGTCGATGGCAGCGGATATCACCCGCGAACTGTCCACCAGCCGCTGCGAAGTCTGCTTGACGTGTTCGACCACCATGTCGTTGACGTCGTGCTGGTCGTTGCGGATGGAAGTCAGGACCGAGGGGGTGATGCGTTCCACCAGGTCCCGGATGAAGCCGATCGGCATGTTGCCCGTTTCCACGGCAGCCTTCGTGGCGCTCACGGCGCCGCAGCTGTCATGGCCGAGGACCACGATCAGCGGGACTCCCAGTTCACCGATGCTGTACTCAAGCGAGCCGAGCACGGCGTCGTCGATGACCTGCCCCGCGGTGCGCACCACAAACGCGTCCCCGAGCCCCAGGTCAAAGATGATCTCGGCGGCAAGCCGGGAGTCGGAGCAGCCGAAAATCACCGCGAAAGGGTGCTGGTTCTCGACGAGGGAGGACCGCCGGGAGGCGTCCTGGTTGGGATGGGAGGATTCGCCGGCAACGAATCGCTCATTGCCGTCCCGGAGACGGCGCCAGGCAAGGGCAGGAGTCAGGTAGGTAGCCACGGCCCTCAGCTTACGGCGACGGGACGGCCGGTGGGGAAATTGTTGCGTCCGTGACGGCGGGGCTTGCCGTGGCGGCAGGGGCTTCCGTGGCGGGCGGGGAGGACGCAGCGCCGGCGTCGATCGCCCGGACGACGGCGGCGGCCAGGACGGAGAACTCGTCCAGTTTCGCCGACCCGGACAACACGACGGTGGTCCCGGCCCGGACCAGCACCATGCTCTTCTCGCCCTTGCCGGTGTCGCGGAGTTCCCATTCCACGCCGCCGGCGTCCCGGGTGCCGGTCACTCCGGCGCCCTTTGTCTGCTGCAGGAGCCAAGTGGGGTTCGGCTGCCGCGTCTGTACGAGTCCGATGAAGGATTCGGCCGGGGTGAGGTAGCCGACCTCCCAGGTCGGT
>JBFGBS010000226.1:0-4542 GCA_041567475.1 Arthrobacter sp. | reverse complement strand
TGATTGCCGAAGCCCTGGACAAGGTCGGCAAGGAAGGCGTCATCACCGTCGAAGAGTCGAACACGTTCGGCCTCGAGCTGGAGCTCACCGAAGGCATGCGCTTCGACAAGGGCTACATCTCCGCTTACTTCGTCACCGACGCCGAGCGCCAGGAAACGGTCCTTGAGGATCCGTACATCCTGATCGTCAACTCCAAGATCTCCAACGTCAAGGAACTGGTTGCGGTCCTCGAGAAGGTCATGCAGTCCAACAAGCCGCTGCTGATCATCGCCGAAGACATCGAGGGCGAGGCCCTGGCCACCCTGATCGTCAACAAGATCCGTGGCACCTTCAAGTCCGTCGCCGTCAAGGCTCCGGGCTTCGGTGACCGCCGCAAGGCGCAGCTCGCCGACATCGCCATCCTGACCGGCGGCCAGGTCATCTCCGAGGAAGTCGGCCTCAAGCTTGAGACCGCCGGCCTGGAGCTGCTCGGCAAGGCCCGCAAGGTTGTTGTCACCAAGGACGAGACCACCATCGTCGAAGGTGCCGGCGACGCCGACCAGATCGCCGGCCGCGTGTCCCAGATCCGCGCCGAGATCGAAAACTCCGATTCCGACTACGACCGCGAGAAGCTGCAGGAGCGCCTGGCCAAGCTGGCCGGCGGCGTTGCAGTCATCAAGGCCGGTGCCGCAACCGAAGTTGAGCTCAAGGAACGCAAGCACCGCATTGAGGACGCTGTCCGCAACGCCAAGGCTGCTGTCGAAGAGGGCATCGTCGCCGGCGGTGGCGTTGCCCTGATCCAGGCCGGCGCCAAGGCCTTCGCGAACCTGCAGCTCTCCGGCGACGAGGCAACGGGCGCGAACATCGTCCGCGTTGCCATCGACGCCCCGCTGAAGCAGATCGCCTTCAACGCCGGCCTCGAGCCCGGCGTTGTGGTGGACAAGGTCCGCGGCCTGCCCGCAGGCCACGGCCTGAACGCTGCCACCGGCGAGTACGTTGACCTGCTGGCTGCCGGCATCAACGATCCGGTCAAGGTCACCCGCTCTGCCCTGCAGAACGCGGCCTCCATCGCCGGCCTGTTCCTCACCACCGAAGCCGTTGTGGCTGACAAGCCGGAGAAGAACGCTCCGGCCATGGGCGGCGGCGACGACATGGGCGGCATGGGCGGCATGGGCGGTTTCTAACCACCCAGCTTTGCTCCCACTGCACGCGCAGTAGTACGACGGCGGTCCCACCCTCGGGTGGGGCCGCCGTCGGCGTTAACGGCCCACCGGCACCCGGGACGGAACGGGGGGACCCGGGATCAGGGGCGTGCCGGGAACCGGCCGGCCCGGGGCGGCCGCGGGTCTGGCAGGATAGTGGGGTGACAATTACAGCAGCGGCCGACGGCTCCGCACTAGGAAATCCCGGACCGGCCGGATGGGCATGGTACGTAGACGATAGCTGCTGGCGGGCCGGCGGGTGGCCCCACGGCACGAACAACCAGGGCGAGCTGATGGCGGTGCTGGACCTGTTCCGCGCCACCGCGCACCTGCCCGACGAAGACCTGCATATCCTCTGTGACAGCCAGTACGTCATCAACGCCGTCACCAAATGGATGCCGGGCTGGAAGCGCAAGGGCTGGCGCAAGGCTGACGGCAAGCCGGTATTGAACGTCGAGCTACTCAAGGACATCGACCAGGCCCTTGTGGGCCGCAAATACACCTTCGAATGGGTGCGCGGCCACGCCGGCCATGAGCTGAACGAAGCCGCGGACGAACGCGCGCGCGGCGCCGCCACGTCCTACCAGCAAGGCATCGCCGTCCGGCAGGGTCCCGGGTTCGGTCCGGCCTCGGGGACGGCCGGGACGGCGGATGCGTCAACGGCGGCCCCGGGAGCCCGAAGGCTTGCCGGCGCAGGTGCCGCAGCCCCGGCAGCGGATGCCGGACGGTTCGGTCAGCCCGATCTTTTCAGCGAACTGGACGAGGTGGCGCCGGTGGCGGCATCGTCGGGCGGGGCCGGTCCGGAGGAAGTCGTGGAGGCGCTGGAGCGCGAGCTGCTGCTCCCCGAAACCCGCTCCGATCTGGGGCGCACGGGCGTGCTGCTGCACCCGGACTTCACCGAGATCGGCAGCTCGGGGCGGCTGTGGACCCGCGATGAGATGATGATGGCGCTCGAGGATGACCCCGGCGTCCCCGCCGAACTGGAACTGCTAGGCGCAGACCGCCTCAGCGAAGGGGCCGTGCTCCTGACGTACCGCAGCCACACCCGCGCAGGGACCGCGCTGCGCAGCTCCCTGTGGGTCCTCGACGGCGCCCAGTGGCGCCTCCGCTTCCACCAGGGCACAGCCGAAGTCTGAGGCCGGTACATCGGCTCCTAGCCGAAACGCCGGGCATTGTGCAGTTCCGTCTGGTCGTAGCTGGCGGCCGCCGAGCTCAGGGCGAGGTTGATGGCGGCCAGTGAGGCCTCGACCCGGGCCTGGGTGACGCTCCATTCGGCCACGATGGCCTGGAAATTCGTGGCGGCCGAGCCGCGCCAGGTCGCTTGAAGTTCATCCAGGCCGAGTTTCATTGACTGGACATCGGCGCTGATGCGGTCGACCGTGGCCTTCACATTCGCGGACTTGAGCTGGAGCAGTTCGGTATCGACGGAGATGATGCTCATGGGGTGTCCTCTCGACAGCGGCTGGCGGCGGCCTCCAGCGGCCGGTGGGGGCACGGGCGGAGCGTCCGTCGTGTCCGGATCTTCCGGACACTTTGAGGTTAGGCCGGACCCCGGGGCATCGGCAGGCAGAGTCCGGCCTATGTGGATATCGCCCGGCCGACGCCCCGGCGGGAACGCCGCCGACGTACAGACGGGACAGACCCCGGGCGCAGGATCAGCCACAGGATCAGCCGGTTAAGACTCCGTCCCGGACGCCGGAGCGTCCGCCCGGTCATCGGCCTCTTCCGCGGCGACCTCCGGGCCGGCCACCTCTTCGCCTTCATCGAGGAAGGGCAGGCTCACCACGAGCGTAGCCCCGCCGCCCTCGGTCGTCCGGACCTGCACTGACCCGCCGTGTGCGCCCACAATGGCGGAGACGATGGCGAGCCCGAGTCCGCTGCCGCCGGATTCCCGGGTACGCGAGGTGTCAGCGCGGTAGAACCGTTCGAAAATCTTCGTGGCCTCCTCCTCGCTGACGCCGGGGCCGTGGTCCCGGACCTCAATGACCGACTGCCGTGCGCCGTCGTCGGTGGCCCGGACGCCGACGGCCAGTTCGATCGGGGTGCCCTCCGGCGTGTAGCGCAGGGCATTGCCGACGAGGTTCCCCAGCACCTGGCGGAGCTTGGCTTCGTCCCCCAATACCGGGGCCGGGGCGGGCGCGGCGCCGTCGAGCCCTGTCAGTTTGATGCTCCGGCTGCGGTCGCTGGCCTGGGTGTCGACGACAGCATCGTTGGCCAGCAGCAGCAGGTCCGCTGGTTTCTGCTGGAGCGGGCGCTGCTCATCGATCCGGGCGAGCAACAGCAGGTCCTCCACCATGGCGCCCATCCGTTTGGCCTCGCTTTCGATCCGGCCCATCGCGGTGGCAACGTCTTCCGGGGTGGTCAGCGCGCCGTGCCGGTACAGCTCGGAGAACCCGCGGATTGTCACCAGGGGTGTGCGCAGTTCATGGGACGCGTCGGCAGCGAAGCGGCGCATCCGGGCCTCGGACGCCATCCGGGCCGAAAACGCCGACTCAATGTGCGCGAGCATGGCATTCAGGGAGCTGCCCAGCCGGCCGACTTCCGTGCCCGGGTTTTCCACCTCCACGCGCCGGGACAGGTCCCCGGCTGCGATCGCGGCGGCCGTCTTTTCCACCCTGGCCAGGGGCCGGAAGGACCGTGAGACCGTCCAGGTTGCGATGAAGAGCGCCAGCACGATCGTGAGGAACCCTACGCCGACGACGACCAGGGTGGCGTGTTCCATGACGGAGTCGACCGGGCCCAGTGGGAGGCCGATGACCACGACGACCATGCGCTGGTTGGTGTCCACGCCGGTGAGAGCCACCACCCGCCAGTGGTCGCCGGCGCTGCCGCGGACCTGGAACGGCGCCCCGCCGAGGCTTTCTGCCTCGGACGGGGAGATGCTGGTGATGGCCGGATGGGAGTTCTCGTCGCCGAAGAGGACGGGTTTCAGTCCCGGGCTGAACACCATCAGCGAATAGTCGGTGGGAACGTTGGGACTGGCAGCCTGGAGCTGCCGGAAGGACTGCTGCTCCTGCACGGAGGTGACCGCGGCCTTGAGTTTGTCGTCCACCTGCCCCTGCAGGAAGCTGTGCAGGAGGGTCAGGGTGCCGGCGCCGGTCGCGATGAGGGCAAGCAACATCAGCGCCATCATGATGGCGACGAGCTGCGATCGCAGCGAAGCCGAATTCCAGCGGTGCAGCAAGGTCAGCGTTTCTCTGCTGTCCGCAGCACGTAGCCGACGCCGCGCTTGGTCTGGATCAGGGCGGGGGCGTCGGGATCGATGTCGACCTTGCGGCGCAGGTAGGAGATGTAGGACTCCACGATCGACGCGTCGCCGTTGAAATCGTATTCCCAGACGTGATCCAGGATCTGGGCTTTG
>JBFGBS010000225.1:0-4546 GCA_041567475.1 Arthrobacter sp. | reverse complement strand
GGCCTCCGAGCTTTGGAACAAGAAGGTCGGCATCCTGCAGATCACGGACGCCACCAAGGGCTTCGTCCGGGTCCGGATCCTGGTGAGCGCGGATGACAGCGCAGCGCTCTTCGATCTTCGTTGCCTGATCCGCGAAGAACTCGTGACGTTCCTGCAGCAGGCCCACCCCGAATCCCTGCCGCAGACCCGCCTGCAGACCGGCTCGGCCAAGCCGTCCAACCTGCCGCGCCAGCACGCCCAGCCCGGCGAGGCACAGCTCTTCACCGGCTCCATCGAGGCCACGGAACGCTCACGGGCGTTCAGCGGCCCCGGCAAAGACGTGTTCGAAGACCGGGACAAGACCATCGCTTCGCGGAACTAGTCCCTCCGGACGGGGGTCCTGCTGCGGGGCCCCACTGTGGGTTCCCCGCCGTGGGGATCCCTGCCGTGGGGATCCCTGCCGTGGGGATCCCTGCCGTGGGGTTCCCTCACTGCGGCGACGGGCAGATAATCATTCAGTGGCGGCCCTGACCGCCAGCACTGCTAACCGGCCGTCGGCAGCAAGGGAGCCCGCCATGACCATTCCCCCGTTTCCGGATCCCGATACGTTCCCGCCGGACCCTGGTCCGGCGACTCCGCACCCGGATCCCGGCAACCCGTTCCCGCCCGAACCGGGACCTGGCCCGCTGCCGATTCCCGATCCGGGACCGCAGCCGCCGGGTCCCCCGCGCCCAGACCAGTCCGCGGGCATGGGCTAAATCGGGTATGGGCTGAATCCGGTACGCACTGAATCCGGTACGCACTGAATCCGCGGACGCGCCGCAGCAGACGCAAAAAACGGGCGGCGGGTTGACCCGCCGCCCGTTTCTCAAGGCAACTGTAGTGAGCGCGGCTCATTCAAGCCGCGCAACCGGCAGTACTAGCCCAGGACGATGTCCCGGGTGCGGTGGTTGTAGTGGATGACCAGGCGGCCGCCCTCGTGGTGCAGCTCGTGGTTCGGTCCGTCGAAGAGACCGTACGCGCCGAAGTTCTCGGCCCAGGACCGGTTAAGGGCAATCTTGAAGTTGTAGAAACCGGCCGGGATATCGGCTTCGAGCTTCCAGAGCTGATCCGCGCTGTCCAGCTTCATCTGGACCTCGTCGAACTCAGGCGACCAGTTCTCAGGCGCACCCAGCAGGGTGTTGAAGTCACCGACGACGGCGACTGCATCGGGCTGGTCGACGGCTTCGGCGCTGCTGCCCTCGGCTTCGGCAGCGGATGCCTCCGGTGCTTCCTCGGCGGCGGGAGCGGCTTCGGCCTTCTTGCGCTTCGGCGCGGCCTTGGCCTCTGCCTTGGGTGCGGCCTTGGCGGCCGGGGCCTCGGGCAGTTCCGTGCCGGCCGGAACCGGAGTGCCGCCGTCGAGCGCTGTGGCGAAGGCTGCGGGATCAGCAAAAGCGACGGTGGCGCGCTGGCCGTCCTCGGTGATGGACCAGCCCGGGCGGCCCTTGACGAGCCAGCCGGCCTTGACGAGCTTGGCGGTCGCCGTCGTGAGCGCCTTGTGGCCGCGGGGAATACCCCCGCTCAGCAGTTCACTCTCCTGCTCGTTCAGCGGAACACGGGCGATCGCCGCGCCGAGCACGTCTCCGGCGTTCAGCTTCTCGCCGGACTGCACCGCCTCTGACAGAACGTCGAGTACGGCCTTGAGCCGAAGAGTGGTGTTTTCTGCTGTGTTCCTGGCCATGTAGTCTCCCCTAGAAAGCAATAGTTCCATTTGCATTTTGCCAAGAATCAAGGCGATTGCGCGAATGGTGCCTGTTAACTTTATGTGACGTGACCGACTATGACGGTTTTTGGTCGCGAAAGCGAGGGTTGAATCCCGGGTACCCGCGGGTAGTTTGCCTGCCGCACCCGGACCGCGTATAGCAACGCGGGGTCACTTTTCGCCCATGAATGACCCTCGGATGGGCGTAAAGTGACCCCGCGTTGCTTGGTGGGCTACGTTCCGGATTCGGCGAGTTCGGCCAGCAGTTCCGCCTTCCGCTCCTCGCTCGCGAACGAGGAGCGGATTGAATTGGCGGCCAGCCGCACGCAGTCGAATTCGGACAGGCCGATTACCGAGGTCAACTGCGCGAAGTTCTCGTCCACGTAGCCGCCGAAGTAGGCGGGATCATCGGAGTTCACGCTGACGTTCAGGCCCACGGCAAGCATCGCCGGCAGCGGATGCGCGGCCAGGTCATCCACCGCCCGCAGCCGGACGTTGGAGAGCGGGCACACGGTCAGCGGCGTCAGATCGGCAACCAGCCTCTCCACCAGCTCCGGGTCCTCCATGCACCGGATGCCGTGGTCAATCCGCTCCACACCCAGGACGTCCAGCGCCTCGATGATGTACGACGGCGGGCCCTCCTCGCCGGCGTGCGCGATCCGGTGCAGGCCTGCCTCCTCGGCCCGGGCGAAGAGCCGTTCGAACTTGGCCGGCGGGTTGCCGACTTCGGCCGAGTCCAGCCCGATGCCGGCAATCGGGGCATCCATGGCCAGGAGCTCCTCGAGGACCGCGAGCGCGGACTCCTCGGACTGGTCCCGCAGGAACGCCGCGATCAGCAGGGTGGAGATGCCAAATTCCTCCCGGGACGTCGCCAGCACGGAGGCGACGCCGTTGACGCACGTGGCCAGCGGCACTCCGCGGGAGAGATGGGCCTGCGGGTCCAGCATGATCTCCGCGTGCCGCACGCCGGCCACGGCGGCCCGGGCCAGATACGCCCGGGTCATGTCGGCGAAGTCCTGCTCGGTCTGCAGCACCGCCATGTTGGCGTAGTAGAGGTCCAGGAAGGACTGCAGGTCCGTGAACTCGTAGCGGGCCCGGAGCGCGCCGAGATCGGCGTAGGGAAGGGTGATGCCGTTGCGCTCGGCGAGCGCGAAGATCAGTTCCGGCTCGAGCGTCCCTTCGATGTGCAGGTGCAGTTCCGCCACCGGGAGCACGCTGCGGCCAGCGTCCTCCCGGGGTTCAGTGTCGCCGTCGAAAGCATTCATGCGGTAAGGATATGCCCGGAGCGGTAGAGTCGAATCAATGCGAAATGAACAGCATGCTTCCAATCTGTCCGCGCTGACCACGCATTCCCGGTCCTCCAATGACTCCGCGGACGGCTTCGTCCGGGTCCGCGGGGCCCGGGAGAACAACCTGCGGAACGTGGACGTGGACGTGCCGCGCGATGCGATCGTCGCCTTCACCGGCGTGTCCGGGTCGGGGAAGTCGTCGCTGGCCTTCGGGACCATCTACGCCGAGGCGCAGCGCCGCTACTTCGAATCCGTGGCGCCCTACGCCCGCCGACTCATCCAGCAGGGCCACAACCCCAAGGTGGAGCAGATCACCGGGCTGCCGCCCGCCGTCGCGCTGCAGCAGCGCCGCGGCACGCCGAGTTCGCGCTCGAGCGTCGGCACGGTCACCACGCTGTCCAACTCCGTCCGTATGCTCTTCTCCCGCGCCGGCAGTTACCCCGAAGGTGCCGGCCAGCTCGATTCGGATGCGTTCTCCCCCAACACCGCGGCCGGCGCCTGCCCGGAATGCCACGGCCTGGGCATCGCCCACACCGTCAGCGAAGCCTCGTTGGTCCCGGATGACGCGTTGAGCATCCGCGACGGCGCGATCGCCGCCTGGCCCGGCGCCTGGCAGGGCAAGAACCTGCGCGACATCCTCACCCACCTGGGCTACGACGTCGACGTGCCCTGGCGGAAACTCACCAGGAAGGACCGCGACTGGATCCTGTTCACCGACGAACAGCCGGTGGTGGAGGTGACACCGCAGCGCGACCGTGTGGCGAAGCCGTACAAGGGCCGGTTCTGGAGCGCCAAGAGCTATGTGCTGCACACCCTGGCCGACACGAAGAGCGCCACGATGCGCGAGCGGGTGCTGCGTTTTATGGAAACCGGTCCGTGCCCGCGCTGCGGCGGCAGCGGCCTGACGCCCGAGGCCCTGGCGGTCACGTTTGCCGGCCGCACGATCGCCGAGCTCAACGCGGTGCCGCTGAGCGAGCTCGCGGAGATCATCCGCCCCACGGCCGGGCTCGCGGCGGCCGGCACCGCCACCCGCAAGCAGTCCTCCGGCGAAGACAACGAGGTGGCCGTCGCCATCACCCGGGACCTGCTGCAGCGGGTCACCGTGCTGCTGGACCTCGGCCTTGGCTACCTGGCGCTGGGCCGGGCCACCCCTACCCTCTCCCCCGGCGAGATGCAGCGCCTCCGGATCGCCACCCAACTGCGTTCCGGGCTGTTCGGCGTGATCTATGTCCTCGACGAGCCGTCCGCCGGGCTGCACCCGGCCGACGCCGAACCGCTCCTCGCGGTCCTGGACGAGCTCAAGTCCGCCGGGAACTCCGTCTTCGTGGTGGAGCACAACATGGACGTTGTCCGCCGCGCGGACTGGCTCGTGGACGTGGGCCCGCGCGCGGGCGAAGGCGGCGGCGACGTGCTCTACAGCGGCCCGGTGGCCGGCCTCGCCGCGGTGGAGGCCTCCCTCACCCGGCCCTTCCTGTTCCCTGACGGGACCGATCCGAATAACGACGACGGCGGTTCCGCCAACGGCGGATCGCGCCGG
>JBFGBS010000224.1:0-4552 GCA_041567475.1 Arthrobacter sp. | reverse complement strand
GTGGCGGTGGACAGGCCGGTTTGCCGCGCCAGTTCCGCCTGAGTCGACGGGCCTGACCGGAGGCATTCGATGATCCGCTGCTGATTCAGGTGCCGGAGGGCTGACTGCGATCCGGGATTTTGGGTACGGCTCCTCGTTGAGCTCGTGGGGGAGGGCATGTATGAAGGGTGACGCATCAAACGCTTGTAGTCAAGAAGTTAACGCAAGCCGGAAGCGGCGGCCCACCTGCCGGGCGGGATATTCCGCCCGGCAGCGGCGCTCCGCGGGCGGAACTGCACCGGTGCGCCCGCCGGGTTCATGGCTAGGCTGGAGGGAGAAGTCCGCAACCCGCGTGCGGAGACCCGGCGATCCTTTGAGGTGGTAATGGTGCTACTGGCCCTGATGCAGGCGAATGCCGTTGTGCTCGATGTCCAGGCAAACTGCGACGCCGTCGACGAGGCTGCCCGCGACGCCGCCGCCAGCGGAGCGCAGCTGCTGCTCACCCCGGAGTTGTTCCCTGTGGGCTATGCGCCGCGCAGGCTCAGGGCCGGCCTGGACCCGGACTCGTTGCCCGGAATCCGTCAGGCACTGGCCGGGATCGCCCGGCGGCACCGGATCGCGCTGGTCTACAGTCTGCCGTCAGTCTCGGCGGGGGGCGAATGGCAGATCACGGCCACCCTCCTTGCCGAGAACGGGGAAGAGCTCCTGAGCTACGCCAAGGTCCACTTGTTCGGGCCGGACGAACGGGCAGTCTTTACGCCCGCAGCAGCGGCCCCCGGCGTCGTCGATTTCCACGGGATCCGGACCGCCCTGGCCATTTGCTATGACATTGAGTTCCCCGAGACGGCGCGCGCCGCCGCGCTCCGCGGCGCCTCCTTGCTCCTGGTCCCGACGGCGCTTGGCCCGGGCTTCGGCGCCGTCCCGCAGGTCCTTATCCGGGCCCGGGCGCTCGAGAACCAGATGACGGTCGCTTATGCCAACCACACCGGCAACGAAGACGGCATCGATTTTCCAGGCGGCAGCGTGATCGCCGCTCGGGACGGATCCCTGCTGGCGGCGGCCGGAACCGGAACGGAACTGCTCTTTGCCGAGGTGGGCGCCGCCAGCCCGGACGACGCCGGAGACGTGTCCTACCTCCGGGACCGCCGGCCGGAGGCCTACCGCTCCTGGGAAGACTGAGCCGGACCCGTGCCGGGGCCGCCGTTGCTGCCGGCCGGCACCCCGGGATGGTCCGCATACTGCAGCGCAATCCAGAGTTCGGCGCGGGTATGGGCCCGGTCGAGGTCCGTGCCCAGCAGGTCGGCAATGACGCCGACCTGGCGCCGGACGCTGTTGCGGTGCAGTCCCGTGGCTTTCGCCGTGCCGTCCCAGCTGCCGTTCTCGCCGAGCCAGGCCCGCAGGAGGCCCAGCAGGCCGTCCCGTCGGCTTGGCTCGAGGACCAGGA
This sequence comes from Arthrobacter sp., assembly GCA_041567475.1. GTDB lineage: Bacteria > Actinomycetota > Actinomycetes > Actinomycetales > Micrococcaceae > Arthrobacter. Next base: position 3,129 of record JBFGBS010000224.1, on the reverse strand, counting down.
GGGGCTCCAGCAGCTTGGCCGCCAGCATCGCACCGGCCTCTTGGCCCAGCAGCCCGGACACCGACCACGTCACCGCGTCGGCGCGGACGCTGCACCCGTCAGAACGGGCGCGGCCGCGCAGGGAGGACACCTGCCGGTAGGCGGCCGGCAGGCCGGTGATTTCCGTGGCACTGCCGATCACGAGGCGCCAGCCGAGCCGTTCGACGTCGGCGAGCAGTGCGTCGTCGACCTTCAGCCGGGTGATGGCAGCGAAGCCGTAATCGGTGAGCTCGACAAGTTTGGTATCGAAGAGCCGGCGCCACTCCAGCAGCTCCCGGACCGGGCCCTCGGCGACGCGGCTCACGCCGTGCGCGGTGTCGAGGCGGATGCCCTGCACGACGCGGAGCGGTCCGGACCTGGTCGAGGAAATGTTCTGTGCGAGCAGGTCCTTGAGCCCGTTTACCTGACGGGTGGACCCCGAGACGAGATCCTCAGGGCGCAGCAGCAAAGCGGTAGCGAGCTGGCTTGGTGCCAGCGCGCCGCTGGTCCGCTGCCGGACGAGCAGCTCCAGCAGGCCGACGGCGGTCGAGACCACGCTGTTTTGGGCCGGCGTCAACGGCGTGTCCGTGCCCAGGACCAGGGCCCCCAGGGTAGCGTCCCGTGTGCTCCGCAGGGGGTGGCCGAAGACCAGCGCGGAACCCGGGGCATCGAATGAGTCCATCTCGACCCGGGGCCCGCTGCCGGCCAGGAGCCTGGTCAGCATTGGTTTCAGCAGTGCCGGGTCCGCGACGGCGCCGGCTGCAGCCGACGTGCCGCGGGCGCGGATCCTGCCGTCGGAGCCGAGCAGGACCGCCCAGACCGGCACGCGGTGCACCAGCGCGGCGAGGAGATCGTGTTCCGGCCGGGCGGACAGCACCGCCCGCATGAGCTGTTTGTTGGTCTCGGCCAGCTGCCGGAAGGTCCTTGCGCCGTCCGATTCGAGCAGCCGGGCAAACTCCAGGCCGACCGCCGCGAACGGGGTGTCCTGCGGGACGGCGACCAGGGTCAGGTTGTGCCGCCGGCAGGCCTGCACCACGGCGTCGGGGACGGCATCAAGGTACGGCTCAAGGCCGACGCCGAGTGCGCTGACGCGGGCGCGGACGAGCCGGCGCACGTAGGCGTCGACGCGGTCCTCGTCTCCACCCCCGGCCAGGAACGGCAGCCCGGCGGTCAGCAGGAATTCGCCGTCGAGCAGGTAGGGGGTCGGATCCTCCAGCTCGCTCGGCTCCACCCAGCGCAACCGTTCCGCACCGTTGCCCGCGTCGTGCAGGACCGTCAGGCCCGCGGGCAGCTGGTGCAGGAACTGGTCCAGGGTAACGAAACCGAGCTGCTCCGGCGCCTCAGCGGCCATGGCAGCCGGCACGTGCGCGGGCCGCCACCGGCAGCGCCAGGATGTTCGGTGCATTTTGACTCATGAGTGTTGACTATAGGACATTTTGCACCCGTTTGAGAGGTGCCTCACACGCCTAGGCTGAGCCGGGGAGAAACCGACCACCACTGAACGCGAAGGACGTCAACGATGACTGTGCCAACTCTTGCCGGGGAACGCCCGCCGGCCGCTACAGGCCGTCCGGGCCTCGCGGCCCAGCTGCTGCGCCGCAAACCGATCGGACAGCTGGTCAGCGAGGCCGAAACCGGGCACGGCGGAACCCGCCTGGTCCGCAGCTTCGGCGTGTTCCAGCTGACCATGATCAGTGTGGGGGCCACCCTCGGAACCGGCATCCTGGTCATCCTCGGCGACTCCGTCCCGCTGGCCGGGCCGGCGATCTGGATCGCCTTTGCCATCGCCGGACTCGCGGCGCTGCTTTCCGCTGTTTCCTATGCGGAAATGGCCGGTCTGGTGCCCGCCGCCGGGTCGAGCTACTCCTACACCTACGCCACGATGGGGGAGGGGATGGCCTGGATCTGCGGCTGGTGCCTGGTCCTGGAATACGCAGTCTCGGTGGCCGCCGTCGCCGTCGGCTCCGGACAGTACGTGAACGAAGCCCTGTCCGTCTTCGGACTGGGACTGCCGGACGCACTCTCCCAGCCGCCCGGGGCCGGCGGGGTGTTCAATGCACCCGCCATTGCCATTGTGTTGTTCGCCATGGTGTTCCTGGTCCGGGGCGCCAAGGAAAGTGCGTGGATCAACACCGCAATTGTCGTCATCAAGGTCGGCATCCTGGTGTTCTTCTGCGCGGTGGCGTTCACCGCGTTCAACGCCGCGCACTTCGAGCCACTCCTGCCGATGGGTGCTGCCGGCGTCTCCGCCGCCGCGTCCCGGGTCTTCTTCTCCTACATCGGATTCGATGCCGCGTCCACGGCCGGGGAGGAAGCCAGGAACCCGAAGCGGGACCTGCCCAGGGCCATCATGCTGTCGATGTTGATCGTCACCACGATCTACGTCCTCGTGGCCGTTGCCGCCATCGGCGCCCGGCCATGGGGCTGGTTCGACGGTACCGAAGCCGCGCTCGTGAAGATCCTGGAGGAAACCACGGGTCAGCCGTGGGTCGGCGTGGTCTTCGCCGTCGGGGCCGTCCTGGCCATCGCCAGCATTGTGCTGACAGTCCTCTACGGCCAGACCCGCATCCTGTTGTCCATGGCGCGGGACGGGCTGATTCCCAGGATTTTCGGGCGCGTTTCCCGCCGGACCGGCACTCCCGTGGCCGGGACCCTGATCGTCGGAACCGCCGTCGCGCTCACCGCCGGGCTGGTGCCGCTCGGTGCGCTCGCCGACGCCACGAGCATCGGCACCCTCTTCGCCTTCGCCCTGGTCAACGTGGCAGTGATCCACCTCCGGCGCACGCGGCCGGACCTGCCGCGCAGCTTCCGCGTCCCGCTCTTTCCGTTCACGCCGATCCTTGGCGCCTTGATGTGCGCGTACCTCATGGCCAACCTGGGCGCCGAGACGTGGGTTGTCTTCGGCCTCTGGATGCTCGTCGGCCTGGCCGCGTACTTCGGCTACGGCCGCCGGCACTCCCGGGTGGCCGCGATGAGCCAGACGGAATACCGTGAAGCATCCCCACGCACTGCACCGCTCCTCGCCACGCCCGCACCGACGAAGGCCGATATCTCCTGACCACCGCCACCGAACTGCCCGCCCCGACACCGTCACCGGACGCCGCGCCGGCG
>JBFGBS010000223.1:0-4557 GCA_041567475.1 Arthrobacter sp. | reverse complement strand
GGGCGCCGTCGTCCGCTCGAAGAATGCCCCCGTCACGCTGGAAACCGTCCTGGTCCCGGATCCCGGCCCCGGCGAGGCGCTGGTGGACATCCTCACCAGCGGCGTGTGCCACACCGACCTGCACTACAAGCAGGGAGCCATTAACGACGATTTCCCGTTCCTGCTCGGCCACGAGGCCACCGGCGTCGTCAGCGCCGTGGGCCCGGACGTCACCTCCGTAGCCCCCGGGGACCGTGTGGTGCTGAACTGGCGTGCCGTCTGCGGCGAATGCCGGGCCTGCAGCCGCGGCCAGGCGCAGTACTGCTTCAACACCCACAACGCCACCCAGAAAATGACGCTGGAGGACGGCACCGAACTCTCCCCCGCGCTCGGCATCGGTGCGTTCATCGAGAAGACCCTCGTCGCCGCCGGCCAGTGCACCAAGGTGGACCCGGAGGCCGACCCCGCCGCGATCGGCCTGCTCGGCTGCGGCCTGATGGCCGGGCTGGGTGCCGCCATTAACACCGGCAACGTCACGCGCGGCGATTCGGTCGCCGTGATTGGCTGCGGCGGAGTCGGCGTCGCCGCCATCGCCGGTGCCGCCCTGGCCGGTGCCACCACCGTGATCGCCGTCGACATTGACGCCAAGAAGCTCGCCCGCGCCAAGGACCTCGGCGCCACCCACACCGTGGACTCCTCCGCGGTGGACGCGGTCGAAGCGATCCGCGAGCTGACCGGCGGGTTCGGCGCAGACGTCGTGATCGACGCCGTCGGCCGTCCGGAAACCTACAAGCAGGCGTTCTACGCCCGCGATCTCGCCGGCACGGTGGTGCTGGTGGGGGTCCCGAGCCCGGAAATGACCCTCGAGCTGCCGCTGCTGGATGTCTTCGGCCGCGGCGGGTCGCTGAAATCGTCCTGGTACGGCGACTGCCTGCCGTCCCGCGACTTCCCGATGCTGATCGACCTCTACCGGCAGGGCAAGCTGGACCTGGATGCCTTCGTCACCGAACGGATCACGATCGACCAGATCGAGGAAGCCTTCGAGAAGATGCACGCCGGAGCCGTGCTGCGCTCGGTGGTGGAACTGTGAGCGGCGGCCTCCGGATTGACCGGCTCATCACCTCGGGCACGTTCTCGCTCGACGGCGGCACCTGGGACGTTGACAACAACGTCTGGATCGTCGGCAACGACGACGAATGCGTTGTCATCGACCCGGCCCACGACCCGGCGGCCGTCGCGGCCGCCGTCGCCGGCCGGAAGGTCATAGCGGTCCTGCTCACGCACGGACACGATGACCACATCGGCGCCGTCGGCGAGGTGCGCGGCCGCCTGGACGCCCCGGTCCATCTGAACCGGGACGACTGGATGCTCTGGGAGCGGGTCTTCCCCGGCACCGAACCGGACCACGCCATCGCGGACGGGGACACGTTCGAGGTCGCGGGGGCACGGCTCGTGGCCCTGCACACGCCGGGACATTCCCCGGGGTCCACCTGCTTCTACCTGGAAAGTGAGGGTACCGTCTTCGTCGGCGATACCCTGTTCCAGGGCGGCCCGGGAGCCACCGGCCGCTCCTTCAGTGACTTCCCGACCATCATCGAATCGATCAGCAGCCGGCTGCTGACGCTTCCGGCGGACACGGTGGTCCGGACCGGCCACGGGGATTCCACCACGGTCGGCGCCGAGGCGCCGCAGCTGGCCGAGTGGATTGCCCGCGGGCACTAGCAGCGGTAAGTGAACAGGGCCGGGCACCGGGGGTGTCCGGCCCTGTTCACTCCGCGGGGTTCGTCCGTCCCTGCAGGGTTCGTCCGTCCCTGCAGGGTTCGTCCGTCAGCCGCGCAGGCTGCCGAAGTCCGCGGACGTGAGCCGGGCGTAGCGGGCATAGGTCTCCAGCACCGACGCTTCGATCGCGTCCACGTCCAGGTGCGGGACGAGATCGTTGACCGCCCCGGCCGTCGCCGGATCCCAGTCCAGCCCGAGGGCGGCGTAACTGGCTTCGAGCACCGCCCGGATCGGCGCGGAGTTCTCGACCACAATCACCGAGCTGAACAGCCAGCCGCCGGACACAACACGCTGCGCGGTGCCGATCAGCTTGATCCTGCGCTCCGGAGCCAGCGGATCCGTGCCGTGCACGCTGAATTCGCCGGGGCAGTACTCACCCGGGATCTCTCCCACCGCGGCGTCGACGCCGGCGTTCCGGAGCGCCCCGGCGAGGAGCTCACCGAACAAGGAGAACCGTCCCTTCGCCCCGGCGATGGCGTCGGGGCTGGGTTCGAGATGGTCCACCACAAGTGTTCCCTCGTGATAGGCAGCCGCCCGGCCGCCGGCCTTGCGGACCAGCGGCTCAAAGCCCAGGTCGCGGCAGGCCTGCGCCGCGGCCCCGAAACCGGGCAGGTTGGCGTCGCGTTGCCCGAAGGCCACCGTGGGCGCGGGACGGTAGAGCCTCAGCATGGGCCCGGCCGCACCGGTCTTGACCTTTTGCAGCAGTTCGATGGCGAAGTCCAGATCGCCGGCGGCGCCGAGGGACTGCTCCTGCCGGAGCACCGTCAGCGTCCTCGTCACGGCTGCATGCTGCATGTTGTTATGCTCCCTTATGATTATTTTGCAGTTCCTCGTCGTCGCCGCTGCGTTCGCTGTCATCGATTCGGTCTGGCTGACGACGATGAGCGGGTTCTACCGTGGCAATCTGGGCCATCTCATGGCGGACAAACCCAATCTAGGCTACGCCGTGGTGTTCTACGTGATCTACATCGCCGGGATCGTCTTCTTCGCCCTGCGGCCCGCGCTCGAGGGCGGCAGCTGGCTGACCGCGCTCGGCTACGGAGCCGCGCTGGGCTTCTTCGCCTACGCCACCTATGACCTGACCAACGCCTCGACCCTGCGGGACTGGCCGCTGGCCATCGTGATCGTCGACATCCTGTGGGGAGCCGTGCTGACCGGCCTGGCCACCGTCGTCGGCTGGCTGGTGTTCCACCGGAGCTAGCTCCGGCGCAGGGTCAGGATCTGTTCGGCCCGGCCGAACGGGCCGGTGAGATCGTGCAGCACCGTGGACGTGAGCCCGATCCCGTCGGCCCCGAAAGAGACCTCGTTGTCCAGGCCCAGCCATTCCCCTTCCGGCCGGCGGTACATGTGGATCTGCAGGTCCAGGTTCGGGAAGGCGTAACTGTCTTTGCCCGGCGGGACCCGGGCGGCAATTCCGTTGGCCGTATCGACGAGGCCGATCAGCCGGGCCAGGTCGCTGCTGTCCGCCCGGTCCGTCAGGGCATAATCCGTCCGCATCCAGACCGTGCCGGAGCCGGCCCGGTGGCCTTCGGCGATGCGCATCTGCAGCGAGGCGATGTACCCGCCCGGCCAGATGAGGGCGGCGTCGTAGGGTTTGCAGTCGTCCGGCGCGGGGATCGGGGCGTCTTCGACGGCGGCGATGGCAGCCGTGTCCGAGACGATCATCCGCCAGGCCGTGGCCCGGATCGCGACGCGGCCGCCGGCGACCAGCTCGGCCTGGATCAGCTCGATGGTCCGGCCCGGCCGCAGGGTGGTTGTGACGACGGCGAACTCACCGCCGGGGATGAGCCCCAGGATTTCGTAGCTGAGGCGCGCCATCCGCATGTCCTCCCGCGGCTCATGCCGGGCCAGGCAATCCGCCATGATGCCGGAGGCGGGAGCCATGTGCTGCTCATGCTCGTTCCAGGCCCCCTGGGCATGGATGGTGGAACGGAACCGTCCCTCCCCCAGCACTTCGTAGTAGAAATCGCCCTCGGCCAATTCCGGTAGTTCAGCAGTCAACGTTGACCCTTCCACAGCGTTCTTCGGTGTATTTCGCTTCACCCTACCGTCCGCCGCTCCCCTGTCGCCTGCGGACCGGACGGCAGACCGGACGCGGACCGGGCGGACACAGGGGTGACGCGGACACCGGTATTCCGGCCGTCGCGGACTCGACTGGGTACACTCGGACACAGGTTCCATCACTATCCGCCGAAGAGGTGCCCTCCTGATCCGAGTCATTAGCTACAACCTCCGCAAGCACAAGGCCAGCGGTGAGCTCGTTGACCTGGCCCGGGACTTCAACATCGACGCCCTGTGCCTCCAGGAATGCGATACCGCAGACCTGCCCGACTCCATCGGGGACCTGCACCTGGCTGACTCCACGAAGGGGAACCGGCTGGGCCTGGCGATTTACTACCGCCAGGCACGCTTCACGGCCTTCGACACCAAAACGTTTGCCCTGAAGAAGTCGCTCCATGACCGCGTCCTGGCCCCTGCGCACGAACGGCTCATCGGCACGCACGTCATCGACAATGAGACGGACCACGGGTTGGTGATCGCGTCCTTCCACGCCGCACCCCTGACGGCTTCGAACTCGCTGCGGCGCAACCAGATCCACGCCGCCCACGCCGAGCTGCTCAGCATGGGCGGGGGCCTGATGTCACTGATGGTCGGAGACTTCAACTACCCGTTCTTCACCAAGTCGCTCACCGCGCAGATGAAGGACGCCGGTTACGATCTCTCGCTCAGCGACCGCCGGACGTACACCCGGTACAAGGTCTTCAAGGGCCACTTCGACTTCGCCACCTCCCAGGGACT
>JBFGBS010000222.1:0-4592 GCA_041567475.1 Arthrobacter sp. | reverse complement strand
TCCGATCCTGAGCGAGCTGGTCACCACCTACCTGGCACCGATCTACTCCTGGGTCCATGCCGACCCGTCGCTCGCGGCAACCACGCTCATCGCCGGTGACATGGGCGGATACCACCTCGCCTTCGAAACGGCCGGCAGCCACGGCGCCTGGATCATGGCCTTTGCCGTCAGCTTCACCGCCGGTTCCACCATCATCTTCTCCATCCCGGTCGGGCTGGCCATGCTGGACAAACGGGACCACAAATACATGGCGCTGGGGGTCATGGCTGGCCTGCTGTCCATTCCCTTCGCCGTCTTCATCATCACGCTGATCATGCAGGGCGGTGCCACGCCGCTGCGGAGCGATATCTCCAACACCTCGGCGTCGGATACCCCGTTTGATCTGCCGGTCGGCGACATCCTGCTGAACCTGGCGCCGTTGACGTTCATCGTCCTCATGCTGGCCCTGGGCCTGCGTTTCTTCTCGAAGTTCATGGTGAAGGCGTTCATCATCTTCGGCCGGGGCCTGGAAATCATCATCAAGCTGGCGCTGGCCCTGTCCGTGGTGCAGTACTTCACCGGCGTCTTTGACGTCTTCGGAACGTGGCCCCTGGCACCGTTTATTGCCGACGGCGAGGACCAGTTCCGGGCCCTGGAAGTTGCCGGCTACATCGGCGTGATGCTGGCCGGTGCCTTCCCCATGGTCCACGCCATCCGCACGTGGTTCGCGGCGCCGCTCTCCGCCGTCGGCAAGCGCTTCGGCTTCAGTGAAGAAGGGGCTGCCGGACTGCTCGCGGCAGCGGCCAACATCCTGGCCCTGTTCCGGGTTGTCAGGTTCATGCCCCCGCGGGACAAGGTGCTCACCATTGCCTTCGCGGTCTGCGCCGCGTTCACCTTCGGCGACCATCTGGCCTTCAGCGCCAATTTCCAGCCGAACATGGTGTTCCCGCTGATTGTCGGCAAGCTGGCAGGCGGCGTCATCGGGATCGTCCTGGCCTTGTGGCTCGCCGTTCCCTACGCCCGCGTCCTCGAGGCGGCGGACCGTGCGGCCGGAACCATTGAGGCCCACGAATACGACGCCCACGTGCACGGACACAAAGAGCGCGATGGGGCTGCGGAGGCCACGCCGGGCGCGTTGGCCGGAAAGTCCGACGTCGGGCCCGCACGCGATCAGGACGCAGAAGTGACCGACGGCGGTCAGCCCGCCACGCGGGCCTGATGCCCGCCGCGGCTGGTGGGCGGGTTTCCTACCCCACCGGCCGCAGCGGCCGTCCGTCGGTCATCCGGCCGCGTCCCTGACAATCAATAAGTGAGTATTCCTTCCGCCGGGTGAAGCTCCTACCCTAGGAATTCCCAGTATGGTTCCAATCTCGAGGGAGTTTCCTGATGCGAAAAGTTCCTGCACTTGGATTATCGGCGGCCGCGATCATGGCCCTGGCCGGATGTACCGGCGAGGGGACGGCCGGCCCTACCGCCACCACGGCAACAGCGACGGCCACCGAAACGGCCGAAGCCAAGGTCTACAGCGAAGATGAGCTCAGGGCGCTGATCTCCGGCACAACCGATGACAACGGCAACGAATTCAAGCTGTACTCCAAAGAGCAGGTGGACCAGGGTGGGAACATCGCCAACCTGCTGATGAGCACCGCCACCGTGGATCCGGCGGACTGCAAAGCGATCGCCACGGCGGGGTTGCTGGATACGGTGGAATCCGGTTCGGTGGCCGTCGCGATTGCCGAAGCCGACCAGCCGCGCACACTGTCCGCACAGTCCAGCAGCGAGGGCCCGGACGCCGTCGAGGTACTGCAGGAGGTCCGCGGCAAGACGGACCAGTGCGCCAACTTCTCCGTAAATATCCTCGGCCAGACCTACGACGTCTCCAGCAAGGAACTGCAGGCGGCCACAAATGCCCGTGAAACCTTCGGGACCGTGAGCACCCGTGGTGACGGAAACCAGGAGATGCTGATGCAGGTCTCCGCTGCCCAGGACCGGCTGCTGGTGGTTGCCACCAAGGGCGGCACCGACCTAGGGGATGCGGACCAGAAGGAGCTGGAGGACCTGATTAACGAGATCCTCGCCAAGGCCGACGGCGGCACTGCGACTTCCAGCCCCACGTCAACCAGCACCACCGACTCCACCAGCACTTCCTCACCGGACGGTTCACCGTCACCGACCGACACCGGGATGGACTCCACCATGACCTCATCGCCGTCACCTACGCTTTCGCGGTGAGGTAGCGCGGTGAGGTAGCGCGTCAGGCGGGTCCCGGGCCAGTGCCCGGACCAGTGCCCGGGCCCGTGCCCGGGCACTGGTCCGGGGGCTGGTCCGGCCGGGCGGCGGGACTAGTCGGCCAGGTCTTTGCCGCGGGTCTCGGGGATCGTGAAGACAAAGGCCGCGCTGACCAGCAGCAGCACCACGGCGTACACGTTGAAGAGGATCGGCAGCTGCAGGGAGGTGCCCAGCCACTGCTGGAGGTAGGGTGCCGTTCCACCGAAGACGGCCACGCAGATGGAGTACGGCACGCCTACGCCGACGGTCCGGATGCTGGTGGGGAACAGCTCGGCGTAGACGGCCGGCACGATCGCGGCGCTCGCCGCGATGAAGATCAGCATCACGGACATGCCCACGGCCAGCTGCCACGCTGAATCTTTCAGCAGCCAGGTCATCGGGAAGTGCATAACGGCCGCGCCGATGGCGCCGGCCCAGAGGACCTTCTTGCGGCCGATCCGGTCCGAGAGCTTGCCCCAGAACGGGAGGGCGGCGATAAAGACAACGTTGCCGATCACGCCGGCCCAGAGCGCTTCGCCGCGGTCGATCTTCAGGGCCGTGGTGGCGTAGCTCGGTGCCACGACGCCCCAGATGTAGTAGATCACCGTCAGGCCCACCGTCAGGCCGATGACCTGCAGGGCCTGCCGGCGGTGGCGGACGATCTGGGGCCAGATCGGGGCGCGTTTCTCCGCCGCGGATTCGCCTTCGAAGATATCGGACTCGTGCAGCCTGGCCCGCATGATCAGTGCATACAGGCCCATCGCGGCGCCGATCAGGAACGGGATCCGCCAGCCCCAGGCGTTCATGACCTCGGCGCTCAGCGCCATGTTCAGGATGGCGCCCAGCAGGATCCCGAACAGGATGCCCACCGTGCCGGAGAAGTAGATCAGGGTGGCCCAGAAACCGCGGTGCTCCTTGGGTGCCATCTCCGCCAGGTATGTCTGGGACGAGGGCAGTTCACCGCCGTGCGCCAGGCCCTGGATCAGCCGGGCCACGAGCAGCATCAGCGACGCCCACGCTCCGACGCTCGCAAACGTCGGGGCGATGCCGATCATGAGGCTGCCCAGCGACGCGAGCCCGACGGCGAGCGTCATGGAGGCCTTGCGGCCCACCCGGTCGCCGATCCAGCCGAACAGGAACCCGCCGAACGGCCGGGCCACGAACCCGACGGCGAAGATTGCCAGGGTGGAGAGCACCGCCGACGCCGGATCCGCCTTGCTGAACAACTGGCTGGCGATGAATGGCGTGAACGTCGCATAGATCGCCCAGTCGTACCACTCGACGGCGTTGCCGATGCCGGTGCCGACGAGGGTCTTCCGCGTCGACTTCCGGTCCGCGCGTGGGGCGTTGATGGTGCTGGTCATGATGTTCTCCCGTTAGTGGGTGGGCTAGGAAGCTGTGGTGGTGGCCGGGGCGAAGGCACCGGTGGCGAAGGTAGCGGCGGTGGCGGACAGCGCCGCAAGACGGGAGCTGGCCAGTTCCGCGTAGAGCGCGGCCCCGTCAGCGAGCACGCCGTCGTCGAACGTGGCATACGGGGAGTGGTTGAAAGGCGAGGTGGCGTGGTCGGTGCCGCGGGGCACGGCGCTGAGGCCGATGAACGTTCCGGGCACTTCGGCGAGCACCCGGGAGAAGTCTTCGGAGCCGCTGAGCGGGGTGGCCCAGCGGGTGAGGCGGGAGTCGCCGAAGAGGCCCGCGATGACTTTCTCCGCGGTGTGGGTCTCGTCCTCGTCCGTGACGGTGAGGGGGTATTCCTGCCGGTAGTCGACGTCCACCTCTAGGCCGTGCGCGGCGGCAATGCCCTGGAGCAGGCGGGGCACCGCGTCCATCATTTTCTGCCGGGACTCGTCGGAGAAGGTCCGGATGGTGGCCTCGATGCGTGCGGTTTCGGGGATCACGTTGCGCTTGGTGCCGGCGTGGAGGACGCCGACGGACAGGACCACCGGATCGAACATGTTGAACTGCCGGGTGACCATGACCTGCAGGGCCGTCACCATTTCGGCCGCCGCCGTGACCGGATCCAGGGCCCGATGCGGTGCGGAGCCGTGGCCGCCGGCGCCCAGCACGGTCACTACCAGGGCGTCGGAGGCGCTGAGCATCACGCCCGGTTTCGTGCAGAACGTCCCGTGCGGCTCCAGGGCGGAGAACACGTGCATGCCGTAGGCGGCATCCACCCGGCGGCCGGGGGCGTCCAGGACGCCCTCGCGGATCATGTAGCTCGCCCCGTCGAAGCCTTCCTCGCCCGGCTGGAACATCAGCACGACGTCGCCCGCGAGCCGGTGCTGCTGTTCGGCCAGCAGTGTGGCGGCGCCGGCCAGCATGGCGGTGTGGAGGTCGTGGCCGCAGGC
>JBFGBS010000221.1:0-4603 GCA_041567475.1 Arthrobacter sp. | reverse complement strand
GTTGGACAGCTACGACATCTCCGGTGCCTGCGATGAACTGCGCGGCTACCTGGACATGCTCACGAACTGGTACGTCCGCCGCAGCCGCCAGCGCTTCTTCGACGAAAACACGGACGCCTTCGACGCGCTCTACACCGCCCTGGAGACCGTCTCCCGGGTGGCAGCATCACTGCTGCCGCTCATCTCCGAAGAAATCTGGCGCGGCCTCACCGGCGGACGCTCCGTGCACCTGGCCGACTGGCCGGACGCCGGTCTGTTCCCGGCCAACCCGGACCTGGTCGCGGCCATGGACCGGATCCAGCAGATCTGCTCCACCGGATCCTCGCTGCGCAAGGCCGCCAACCTCCGGGTCCGGCTGCCGCTGCAGGAACTCACCGTCGTGGCCCCCGGCGCAGACGCGCTGGCGGGGTTCGCCGCCGTCGTCGAGGACGAACTGAACCTGCGCTCCGTTCGCCTGCTCGACGCCGAGACCGCCTCCCCGGAGGAGTTCGGGATCGAGCAGAAGCTCGTGGTCAACGCCCGGGCGGCCGGCCCGCGACTGGGCAAGAACGTCCAGCAAGCCATCAAGGGCGCCAAATCCGGTGATTGGTCGGTCAGCGAAGACGGTCTGGTGACCGCCGGCGGGCTGGACCTCGAACCACAGGAATACACCCTGGAAACGGTCGTCGCCGAGGCCGCGGAAGGTGCCGGATCCCGTGCGGCCGCCGTCCTGCCCGGCGGCGGCTTCGTGGTGCTCAACACCGAGGTCACCCCGGAGCTTGAGGCCGAGGGCGCGGCCCGCGACATGGTCCGCGCCATCCAGCAGGCCCGCAAGGATGCCGGGCTGAACGTCAGTGACCGGATCCACACCACGGTCACTGCGGCGCAGGGCATCATCGATGCGCTGCTCGCCAACGCCGGGCTGGTCCAGGCCGAGACCCTGACCCTCCGGCTGGACACCGTTCCCGCCGAGGTCAAGGAACCGCAGATCACCGTCGACAAAGTAACCGCCGAAGTAGGGGCTTAAGCCATGACCGACGAATTCTCCGTAGAAAGCGTCTACGCCGAACTGCTCGGCCGCGCGCCGGAAAACAAGATGGAGCCGCGGCTGGCGCCGCTGCGCCGGGCGATGGACATCCTGGGGGAGCCGGAAAAGGCGTACCCGATCATCCACATCACCGGCACCAACGGCAAGACCTCCACCGCCCGGATGATCGAGGCAGGACTCCGCGCCCACGGCCTGAGCACCGGACGGTACACCAGCCCGCACCTGTCCAAGGTCACCGAACGGATCAGCGTTGACGGCGCGCCCGTCGCGGATGAAACGTTCGTCCGGATCTGGGACGAGATCCGCCCCTACCTGCAGATCGTGGACGCCGAGCTGGAAGCCGAAGGCCAGCCCCGGCTGACCTACTTCGAGTGCCTGACCATCCTCGCGTTCGCGGTCTTCGCGGACCAGCCGGTCAACGTCGCCGTGATGGAGGTCGGCCTGGGCGGGATCACCGACGCCACGAACGTCGGCGACGGCCAGGTCTCCGTCGTCACGCCCATTTCGCTGGACCATACGGACCTCCTCGGCGACACCACCGAGGAGATCGCGCGCGAAAAGGCCGGCATCATCAAGCCCGGCGGCTTCCTGGTCAGCGCCGCCCAGCCCATGGACGCCGCGCAGGTCCTGCTGGAGAAGGCCAACGAGGTCCAGGTCCCGTTCCGGTTCGGGGGCGTGGAGTTCGGCGTAGAGGCCCGGACGGTCGCTGTCGGCGGCCAGATGGTCACCATCCAGGGCCTCGCGGGCCGGTACGAGGACCTGCTGGTTCCGCTGCATGGCGCCCACCAGGCGGAAAACGCGGCCGTTGCGGTCGCCGCGCTCGAAGCGTTCTTCGGCGGGGAAAAGGCGCTCGACGCCGAAGTGCTGCAGGAGGCCTTCGCCTCCGTCACCTCGCCGGGCCGTCTCGAGGTGGTCCGCACCGCCCCGACCATCATCGTCGACGCCGCCCACAACCCGGACGGGATCCGGGCCTCCGCGGAAGCCATCCACGAAGCATTCAACTTCACCAAGCTTGTGGCGGTCGTCGGCGTCCTGAAGGAGAAGGACGCCGAAGAAATCCTCCGCCAGCTCAAGGAATCCCTCGGCGACCTCGCTGCGGAGTACTGCTTCACGCAGTCCAACTCGCCCCGGGCGGTGCCGGCCGAAGACCTCGCGGAACTCGCCCTCGACCTCGGCTTCGGCGAAGACAACATCCACACCGCCGAGAAACTCGACGACGCACTGGAATGGGCCGTGGAGCGGGCCGAGGACAACGACGATCTGGCCGGCGGCGTGCTGGTCACCGGGTCCATCACCCTGGTGGCGGAAGCCCGGATCCTGCTGGGAAGGACGGACGCCTGAGCCATGGCCAAACTGACGAAAGCCCAGCGTGAATGGCGTCCGGGGATGCCCAAGAAACGCCGCTCCACCAAAGTCATGTTCGCCTCGACAGTCCTGCTGCTCGAAGCCTTCGTGGCGATCTTCGGTACCCTCGCGGTGTTCGGGCTCCGGCGCGACGAGCTCGCCCCGGTGCTGATCTTCTCGGTCGGGATCGGCCTGGCCCTGGTGCTGGCCTTCACATGCGCCGTGGTGACCAAGCCCTGGGGGATCGGCCTGGGCTGGATCCTGCAGCTGGTGTTGATCGCCTCGGGGATCTTCGAACCCGCGATGTACTTCGTGGGGGCGCTCTTCGCCGTCGCCTGGTGGTACGGCATCAGGACCGGGATCCGGATCGACCGGGAAGCGGCCCAGCGCGACCGCGAGCAGGCCGCCTGGGAGGCGGCGCATCCGGCCGGCAGCGAACCCGAACCCGGCACCGAGAACCCGTAGACTTGTCCCGAATCCACCACCCCTGAACATTGGAGCAGCTGTGAGCATTGAGCGCACCCTAGTCCTGATCAAGCCCGACGGCGTCGACCGCAACCTGACGGGCAGCATCCTTAGCCGGATCGAAGCCAAGGGCTACACCCTGGCGGAACTCAAGAAGGTCAACGCGAGCCGCGAGCTGCTGGAGCAGCACTACGAGGAGCACGTCGGCAAGCCGTTCTACGAGCCGCTCGTCGAATTCATGCTCAGCGGGCCGGTCGTCGCCGCGATTTTCGAAGGTCACCGGGTCATCGAGGGCTTCCGTTCGCTCGCCGGCACCACTGACCCGACGACGGCCGCTCCCGGCACCATCCGCGGCGACTTCGGCCGCGACTGGGGCCTGGCCGTGCAGCAGAACCTGGTCCACGGCTCCGACTCGGTGGAGTCCGCCGAGCGCGAGATCAAAATCTGGTTCTAGTCTTCCCGCGCCCGCCGAGGTGATAGTTGAGGCCAATGTTCGTGGCGAACATTGGCCTCAACTGTCACCTCGTGGTGTTTTCCGCTCAGTAGCCGGACGTCCCGATGAAGACGGGGAGGAACGCGAAGAAGATGGTGGCGACCACGGCGATGTACAGGAGCGCCGTGATGATCCAGCCTGACTCGCCCAGCAGCCGGCTCGGACCCGCGGGGAGCCGGATGACGCCGTGGGAGACGTTGCGGGCGGTTGTCCAGACAAAGAGCGGAATCATGGCCGCCCAGACCACCATGCAGAACGGGCACAGCACGTGGATCGAATACAGGGCCTGGGACCAGAGCCAGATGACGAACACGAAGCCGAGTGTCACCCCGGTCTGCAACCCGAGCCAGTACCAGCGGGCAAAGCGGGCGCCGGCGAGGATGCCCATGGCCGTGGTGATGATGACCGCGAACGCCACGATGCCGATGAACATGTTGGGGAAGCCGAAGACGGAACTCTGCGGCGTCTGCATCACTTGGCCGCATGAGATCCACGGGTTCACATCGCAGACGGTCACGTGGTCCGGGTCCTTGAGGACTTCGAGTTTCTCCAGCACCAGGGCGCCGGAGGCAAGCCAGCCGACGACGCCGGTGATCAGCAGGAGCCACGCGAACGGACGGTCGCGGGTCATCGTGGGCAAGGCGCTGTCCGCGGCGGCCGGGCCGGGTCGCGACCCGCGGTCCGTTGCTTCGCCGGCCGGACTGGAGATGCTGGGCATGGAATATCGGTCCTTTTTATCGGGTGCTTCTGGCCCTGATTGTAGCGCCGCAGCCTGAAAGCGGGCCTGCACGGCCTCGTCCCGGGCCCGTCCCGGCCTCAGCCGCAGGGTCCGTGGCGTTTCCGGGGGCCGCCTCCGCCGGCAATGACGGGTCCTGTGAGAGAATGGTCATGGCTGGAACCCGATCCACATCCGGATTCCGGTCCGGCGATTTTGTTGCCAAGACCGCCAATGATGAGCAGGGAGCTGCGGATCCTCTGATTCCAGCTGTCCCGCAATGCCATTGGGCGGCACCTGGTTGTGACGTTTGAGTCAACGGGTTCCACAACAATCTCGCCGGCCCTCCAGGGCTGCCGCACCCGTCTGACGGTGCGAACCTGAGGGTATCCAATTGACTTCTGTCAATGCCTGCGGGTGTTGGCAAATAATTGCCCCAACGGGCGCCGGATGTGGCGGCGTGCCAGGGGCAGGAGTGTCGCCACATATGGATAATGATCAGGTTGTAGCCGTTAACGACGATTCCATCGTTGCCGCAGAGGAAGCTGCCGAGACAGCG
>JBFGBS010000220.1:0-4610 GCA_041567475.1 Arthrobacter sp. | reverse complement strand
GGTCCACCGGATCGGCCAGCCCCGGGAGGTGGCCGACCTCGCCGTGTATCTGGCCGGGGATGAGTCGTCCTTCGTCACGGGCGCGGAATTCGTGATCGACGGCGGCGACACCGCCGGGACCTCCATCCCGCCCCGCGACGAACCGGCCGACCACTAGCCGCGGGGCCCCAGGAACAGCATGACAACGAATTCAGGAACCAAACTCGCGATCGTCGGGGCCGGCAGCGTCGGAACCTCCTTGGCGTACGCGGCCCTGATCCGCGGCTCGGCAAGCCACGTCGCGCTTTACGACATCAATGCCACCAAGGCCGACGCCGAGGTGCTGGACCTGGCCCACGGGACACAGTTCGCCGCCGCCGCGGCGACCGTCACGGGCGGCGGGGACATCACCACGGTGGCGGGCGCCGACGTCGTGGTCATTACGGCCGGGGCCAAGCAGGCGCCGGGCCAGACCCGCCTGGACCTCGCCGGCACCAACGTCCGCATCCTTGAGACCCTCATGCCGGAACTGCTGCGCCATGCCCCGGATGCGGTGTATGTCCTGGTCACCAACCCGTGCGATGTCCTGACCGTCGCGGCGCAGAAGATTTCCGGGCTGCCGACGCACCGTGTTTTCTCCTCGGGCACCGTCCTGGACACCTCACGGCTGCGGTGGCTGCTGGCAGGGCGGGCCGGGGTTGCGCTGACGAGTGTGCACGCGAGCATGGTGGGCGAGCACGGCGACACGGAGTTCCCCATCTGGTCCGGCGCCACGATCGGACCGGTCCCGATCCGCAACTGGAAAGTCGACGGCGAGGAGGTGTTCACGCCCGAGTACCTCGCCAGTGCCGCCCGCGAGGTGATCCAGGCGGCCTACAAGGTCATCGCCGGCAAGGGCGCGACCAACTACGCGATCGGACTCGCCGGAACCCGGATTGTCGAGGCCCTGCTGCGGGCGGAGAACTCCGTGCTTCCGGTGTCCACCGTGCTCGATGGCCAGTACGGCATCTCCGGCGTGGCCCTCTCGCTGCCCAGCATCGTCGGTCATGGCGGCGTCAGTGCGGTGCTGGACACGCCCATGGACGAGGGCGAAATCGCCGCGCTGCACCACTCGGCGGATACGCTGCGGAAGAGCCTGCTCGCGCTGGGGATCTGAGGCCTGGATTGACGCCACGGCGCTCTCCGTGCCATGTTGTTCCCCGCAGCCACAAACCCCGAGGACCCCATGCCGTTCCCCGTCTCCGCCAGCAACTCCCCCGCGTCCCGGTTCAGCAGCCTGCCCGGGCACGTCCCGCTCGCCGTCCAGACCCGCGATGGCCTGGTCGAAAGCGTCCACTACGGCTCGCTGATCGCCACCGCCAGCGAAGCCGACGGGGCCCACGTCCTTTTCTCCGCCGGCGACCCGCTGGCTCCGTTCTATCCCCGGTCCTCGCTCAAGCCGCTGCAGGCCGTGGCCATGGTGCGGGCCGGTCTGGAGCTGCCGGCCGACCTCCTGGCGCTCACCGCGGCCAGCCACTCCGGTGCGGCCATGCACCGCGACGGGGCCGCCCGGATCCTGGCATTGCACGGGCTCACCCCGGCCGATCTAGAAAACAGCACCGATCTGCCCTACGGCGCCGCCGAGCGCGGGGAATGGCTCCGGGCCGGAGGGCAACCCACCCAGTTGGCGCAGAACTGCTCGGGCAAACACGCCGCCATGGCCGCCACCTGCGTCATCAACGGCTGGCCGGTGCGCGGCTACCTGGCGCCGGAGCATCCGCTCCAGCACCTCGTGGCCAGCACTATCCGGGAGCTGACCGGCGAGGACCCGTCCGGTACCAGCACCGACGGCTGCGGCACCCCGCTGTTCGCCCTGACCCTGCGGGGCATGGCACGCGCTTTCGGGCGCCTCGCTGCCGCCGGTCCGGCCGGCCGGCCGGTGGAGTCGGGCCCGTCGCCGGAAAGCGCGGAAGGCGCCGTCGCGCACGCCATGCGCCGGCATCCCGAGATGGTGGCCGGCCCCGGCCGCGATGTCACCGAACTGATGCGGCTGGCGCCCGGGCTGCTGGCCAAGGATGGGTTTGAAGGGGTCCAGCTCGTGGGGCTTCCGGACGGCCGGGCACTCGCGGTGAAGATTTCCGACGGCGGAGACCGGGCCCGCATGCCCGTCACCGTCCATGCACTGGCGGCGCTCGACGTCGACACCGCAGCCCTGGCAGGCATCGCCGATCAGGCGGTTTTGGGCGGCGGCCGCCCCGTCGGACTGCTGCAGGCCACCGACTTTCTCCGCGAGTCCGAGCCCTAGCCGGCTCGACGGAAGATCAACCCGTCGCCACGATCAGCCGCACACCGGCGGACCGCAGCGCGGTTTCGATCTCGCGGGGCGGGGCGGCATCCGTCACCAGGATGTCGACGGCGTCGAAGGCAGCCAGCCGCGCCAGGGCTGACCGGCGCATTTTCTGCTGGGTGGCCACGACGACCACGGTTTCCGCGGCATTCATCAGGGCGAGTTTGGTGGCGCGTTCCAGATCCCGTTCGATGTAGAAGGCTTCGTCATGGATCCCGCCCACGCCGATAAATGCCGTCGTGGCCCGCAGACCTTCGACGGCGCTGATGGTCATGGGCCCGGTGAAGGCCTGGCTGTCCCGCAGCAGTTCCCCGCCCAGACAGATGGTCCGGGCCGAGGGCAGCTGGAGGCAGCGCTGCAGGGCCGGGGCCGAGTGCGTGATGATTGTTCCGCCGAATGATGCGGGAAGTTCGTTGGCGATTTGGAAGGTCGTGGTGCCCGCGTCAAGAATCACGGCGTCCAGCGGCTTGATGAGGGACAGGCAGGCGCGGGCAATCCGCTTCTTGGCGTCGGCGTCGTCGCGCGCCCTGGCCGCGAAATCGGCGTTCTGGCCACCCGGACCCAACGCGCTCACCCCGCCGTGAACCACCCGCACCAGTCCGCGCTGGGACAATTCGCGGGTATCGCGCCGGACCGTCATGTCGGACACGGAGAACGCCTCGGCCAGATCCATCGTCGAAATGAAGCCGCGGCGTTCGAGCTCGGCGAGAATGGTGCGCTGACGCGGCGTGAGCGGTGCGTCGTCGGTGTGGTTTGTCGTCATGGGCTCGCTCCCTGTTCCATCGGCCCAGGTAAACGGCCGCGTTTGTTCCCAACCTACAGGCAGCCGTCTACAGGCGGTCACCCGCCGGGTGGTGCCGTCAGCGGTTTTCCGGGGCGACGTCGGTGTAGGAGCCGACGCGCACGGAGTTGGCCGCGCAGTCGCAGCCGACATTGATGTCCAGGCTGACGGTGACGGTGTCGTGGCGCTCCACGTTGTTGATGACGATGGACTTGGTGATGGTCTGGGTAGCGCTCATGGTGCGTCCTTTCCGGAGCCTGCCGGCCCGGTTTGTTGTGTGGATCCCTCCTTGCAGCCAAGGATGGGTTTTAGCCGGAGAGTAACTGCAGTGTGCCTTTGACCAGGATCGCGGCGGCCCCGGCGAAGGCCAGGATGATCACCGCTACCCGGCCGACCCGCGGGGAGACTTTCCCGGCGAAGAGGCCGCCGGCGCCGATCCCGGCGGCCAGCCCGATTCCGCATGCCGCCCACTGCGCGGGCGACAGGTCCGGGACGGTGTGCTTGGCCAGCAGCGATGCCGTGCCGACACCGAAGAAGTACAGCTGGGCACTCGCGGCAAACCCCAGCTGCGGCCAGCGCGACGCGACGGCGTAGGCGGTGATCGCCGGGCCGCCCGCGCCGGAGGTGACGTTCATGAAGCCGGAGACGGAGCCGGCCAGGACCGTCCCCCATGTCCCTTGCAGCCACGCCGCCTTTTTGGCGGTCAGGCTCACGGTCAGCGCCACCGCGATCAACACGCCGATGACGATCGAGAGCACATCAGGGTGCGCCACGGACGCCACCCAGGCGCCGGGGATGATCGCCACGAGGGCGGGCAGCATCAGCCGGAAGACCCGTTTGTATTCGACCAGCTTCAGGACCTGGACCAGGACCAGGAGGGCGGTGAGGGAGCCGAGCACGTTGACGATCAGGACGCCGTTGAACGGCCCCAGGATCAGGACCAGCAAGGGCGCCGCGACGAGGGCGAAGCCGACGCCGGTGAGCCGTTGCGTCGCGGTGCCCAGGAACGTGGCACCGCCGAGGGCGGCAAGTCCCCAGAGCTGTTCCGGTGTCATGTCAGCGTCTCCCCGCCCTCCTTCCGGACCGGCTTAGGGACGCCAGGCGATGTATTTGGGTTCGGTGAATTCCTCGAGTCCCAGGGTGGACCCTTCGCGGCCCAGCCCGGACTGCTTCACCCCGCCCATGGGCGCGAACGCCACGGACGGCACGGCGTCGTTGACGCCGACGATGCCCGCTTCGAGGGCCTCGGCCACGCGCCAGCAGCGTGCCGCGTCGGTGGAGAAGACGTAGGCGGCCAGACCCATCTCGGTGGCATTGGCCCGGTCGACCGCTTCCTCCTCGGTCGAGAACCGGAAGACGGCCGCGGCCGGGCCGAATACTTCCTCGGTGGCGAGCCGGGCCCCGTCCGGGACATCCGTCAGCAGCATCGGGCGCAGGAAGCTGCCGCTTTGCGGGACATCGCGCGGGGTGGTGAGTTCCACGGCGCCGAGCGCCAGGGCCTCGTCCACCATCGCCTGCACGCCT
>JBFGBS010000219.1:0-4640 GCA_041567475.1 Arthrobacter sp. | reverse complement strand
CCATCCCGAACCCGGAAGCTAAGACCCACAGCGCCGATGGTACTGCACCCGGGAGGGTGTGGGAGAGTAGGACGCCGCCGGACACCCCTTAACGGTCGAGGACCCCCACCACGGTGCGGGGTCCTCCCGCATTTAAACCCCCAACGCAAACCCACCCACCAAAACACCCTCCGCAGCACGGCTTACGACCGGCGCCGTCCGGCGGCTGGGTCACCATCTAGACTTGCCAACTATGACGCCCCCCGCCGAGCCCAAGCCAAGCAAGCCGGCTACCATTCTGGACGTTGCTGCGGCAGCGGGAGTATCCAGGCAAACCGTAACGCGCGCCATGAATTCCATGCCGGGAATCAAGACGGCGACGAGGGACAGGATCCTCGAACTGGCCAGGGAACTGGGCTATACGCCCAGCCGGTACGCCAAGGGCCTGGTCCAGGGTGCGCGGACTTCCATCGGCCTCGCGATTCCGGACCTGACAAACCCCTACTTTCCGGCCTTTGCCTCGAGCGTGGTGGAACTGGCAACCCAGCGGGGCTGGTACGTGGTCATGGATGATTACGGGCACGGCCGCGGCGGTGGCCTTGAAGCAGTCCGCAATCTTTCCCCCCACGTGGATGCCGTGATCGGCTACCTCGGCGGTGACGCAGGTCCCGCGCAGGCCCTACTAGGCCGGCGCCCCCTGATTGTCCTGGACCAGCCCGCAGGCACAGCCGCCGGTTCGATTTCCTTTGACTACACGCACGCCGCAAGGCTCTCCCGGGACCATCTTGTAGCGACCGGCCGCCGCCACGTGGCCTACCTTGACGCCCGCCGGCCCGGTTATGAGTCAACGGCACGCGGCACGGCGTTTGCGGGACTCTTCGGATCCACGGGTACGGAGCTTACCTGCGTGACGGCCGACGAATCGGCCGACGCCGCACGCCAGGCGGTTCGGGAACTCCTAACCAGGAAACCGCAGACCGACGCCATCGTGGTCTTCAATGACCTCATGGCTGCCGGTGTGCTGAAGGCCCTTGCGGACATGGGGCGTGGGGTGCCCGGAGACTGCGCGGTCATTGGAATGGATGGAATCCCTCTTGGCGAGCTCCTGACGCCGGAGCTGACGACGCTCGCGTTGGATCTACGCGACGTGGGCCGGGCCGCCGTCGACCTTCTGGAACAGTTGATGGGCGGAAGCCGCGCTGACGGCGCTCCGGCGCTCGAACTCGTGCTCAAGCACCGGCTAGTGCTGCGCAAGTCCGCCTAGCGCTGGGATGGGTCGGCCGCGTACCGGCCTCCTTCGCGCACGTGGGCACGGGCTGCAGGGGGTTGACGGGAGCCGCCGGGGAGTCCGGACCTATCCACGCCGTCATCGCTGACGTAAGATGGCTACCAATTCGTGAACGTTCACTATTCTCCGCGCAGACAACCGCTTAGCCCGCAGGCGCACGTCACGGAACCGCTCCGACCGAGGAAATCCCCATGACCCACACATCACTGCCCGCAATGCCTCCGGCCAGCCTCGACGGCTTGCAGATGCCGCCAGCAACACCCGGCCGGGATCTCGCCCTCGCCGGAGAGCAAATTGCCGCCCTTGAGTCGCCTCTGCCGTCCGAGGGTTCCCTGCCGCCGCGGTCCTACCTCACGAGTGACGCCCCGGCGCTGGCACTGGACGGCATCTGGAAGTTCCGCCTGCACCCAAGCCAGCGTGCGGCGCTCACCGACGACTGGCAGCTGGGGCGGGACCTGCAGGGCTTCACTGAACTGCCTGTGCCCTCGAACTGGTCAATGCACGGGCACGGCAGCCCGGCGTACACCAACGTCCAGTACCCCTTCGCCGTGGAGCCTCCCCACGTACCGGACGCCAACCCCGTGGCGGATCACGTCCTGGAGTTCGATGCTGGCCAGGAGTTCGTGACGTCCTCACTGCTCCGCTTCGACGGCATCGACTCCGCCGGCACCGTCTGGCTCAACGGGACCCGCCTGGGCACAACCCGGGGCAGCCGGCTCGCCCACGAGTTCGACGTCTCCGGCATCCTCGTCGCGGGCACCAACGTCCTGGCGGTCCAGGTCGCGCAGTTCTCGGCGGCCAGCTACCTCGAGGACCAGGACATGTGGTGGCTGCCCGGAATCTTCCGCAGCGTCACCCTGCAGGCCCGGCCTGCCGACGGCATTGATGACATCTTCGTCCACGCCGGATTCGACGCCGTCACCGGGGAGGGTGTCCTGCGCGTGGAGGCGAGCCGGGCCGGCGAGCCGATCGACGCCGTCGTCCGCATTCCCGAGCTTGGCGTGGAACTGCCGGCAGGGGCAGAGCACCGGCTCGCAGACATCCACCCGTGGTCGGCCGAGGAACCGCGCCTCTACACGGCCACCGTCAGTGCCCCCGGGGAAACCGTCTCGACCGGGCTCGGGTTCCGGACCATCACCATCGAAGACGCACAGTTCAAGATCAACGGACGTCGGGTCCTGCTGCGCGGCGTCAACCGCCACGAGCACGACCCCAAGCTCGGCCGTGTCGTGGACGTGGACCGGATGGAAGCCGAAATGCTGCTGATGAAGCAGCACAACATCAACGCGATCCGGACCTCGCACTACCCGCCGCACCCCGAGTTCCCCGCACTCGCGGACCGGCTGGGCTTCTACGTGGTGTTGGAATGCGACTTCGAGACTCACGGTTTCTTCAATTCCGGCTGGAAGCAGAATCCGAGCGACGATCCGCAATGGCGGGAGGCCTTGGTGGACCGGATGCGCCGGACCGTGGAACGGGACAAGAACCATGCCTCCGTGATCATGTGGTCGCTCGGAAACGAGGCGGGCACCGGCAGCAATCTCGCCGCAATGTCCAGCTGGACCAAGGACCGCGATCCGTCACGCCCCATCCACTACGAAGGCGACTGGTCCTGCCCCGACGTCGACGTGTACTCGCGGATGTACGCCGGCCACGCCGAGGTGGAACTTATCGGCCAGGGCAAGGAAGCGCCGCTGGAGGACGCTGGTCTGGATGCACGCCGCCGCGCCATGCCATTCATGCAGTGCGAATACGTGCACGCCATGGGTAACGGCCCGGGCGGGATGAGCGAATACCAGGAGCTCTTCGAACGCTACCCCCGGCTGATGGGCGGCTTCGTCTGGGAATGGGTGGAGCACGGCATCACCGGCACCGACGCCGCCGGAAACGAGAACTTCCTCTACGGCGGCGACTTCGGCGAGGAGGTCCACGACGGCAACTTCGTCACCGACGGACTGGTCGACGCAAACCGGAAACCCCGGCCCGGCCTGCTGGACTTCAAGAAGGTCATTGAACCCCTGTCCATCAAGGTCGCGGCAGATTGGTCGGCGGTTTCCCTGCGTAACGACTTCGACTTCGCGGATACCTCGAACCTGCGGTTCCGCTACCGGCTGGAGTCCGACGGCGCCGAGCTGGCAAGCGGCGAGCTTGCCGTGACGGCCCTTCCGGCCGGAGCGGAAACGCGAGTGGCCCTGCCCGCCCACCTCGTGGAAACAGCTGGAAACTCGACGGCGGTGCTCACCGTCAGCGCCGAGCTCGGCGAAGATACCTCGTGGGCATTGGCCGGCCACGAACTGGCATGGGGGCAGGCCGCCCTGAACCTTCCGGCTGCTCCCGGCGCCTCCGCCACGGCCACCGTCGCAGAGAACCGTGACACGCTCGCCCTCGGTCCGGCACTCTTCGATCGTGTCACCGGCTCGCTCATGCGTCTGGGCGACGTTCCCGTCCACGGCGTCCGGCTGGCACTATGGCGGCCGCCGACAGACAACGATCTCGGCGCCGAATGGGCCGGCCAGGACTGGCAGCCGGTCGCACGTTCCGACGCTCAGCGCTGGCATGACGCCGGTCTGAACCGGATGCACCAGCGCCTCATCGGCATCACCGCGCTTCCGGCAGATGACGGCGGCGAAGAGCTTGTGGTGCGGACTCGCATGGGTGCCGCCGACAAGCAGTTCGGCGTATTCGTCGACTTTTCCTGGTCCAGTGACGGACATGATCTCAACCTGCGCACAACGGTACGGCCGGATGGCGATTGGACGGATTCCATGGGCGCCCTGCCCTGGGCACGCCTGGGACTGGAAGTCGTGCTGGGATCCGGAACCAAGTCAGTGGAATGGTTCGGCCAAGGCCCGCACCACAGCTACCCGGACACCGGGCAGGGAACCAGGCAGGGGTGGCACCGGTTGCCGCTCGAGGAGATGGACGTCGATTACGTCCGACCCCAGGAATCGGGAGCCCGGCGCGGCACCCGGACCGCCACGCTTGAGCTCGACGCCGGCCGGCTCACCGTCAGCGGGGAGCCCTACGCGCTGACGGTCCGCCCGTACGGCGAGGCTGTGCTCGCCGCTGCGACCCACCGGGAGGACCTGGTTCCCGACGGCCGAACCTACGTCTACTTGGACCATGCGCAGAACGGAGTCGGCACTGCAGCCTGCGGCCCGGGTGTCCTCGAGGCCTACCGGCTGGCGCCGCGGGAAGCCGAGTTCTCGCTCATGTTCCGGATGGATCCGATCAATGCCGGAACGCTCGGAATGTGAGGCAGTGCATAGCTAGATAATCCGGGCCAAAAACGCCCCCCAGGGTGATGAATCATCGCTCTGGGGGGCTTTTTCGCCCGAAATTCCGGGGTTGTTGGGGTGCGGGGGAGGGGCTT
>JBFGBS010000218.1:0-4666 GCA_041567475.1 Arthrobacter sp. | reverse complement strand
CTCCAGTGCCGCCAACTCGGCCATCACGTCGGCCACCGTAGTACTGGTAATTGCCGCCT
Source organism: Arthrobacter sp. (assembly GCA_041567475.1). Taxonomy (GTDB): domain Bacteria; phylum Actinomycetota; class Actinomycetes; order Actinomycetales; family Micrococcaceae; genus Arthrobacter. The sequence goes on along the minus strand of JBFGBS010000218.1, from coordinate 4,607 downwards.
GAGCCATGTCACACCCCTGTCCGTCACGTGTACATTCCAGCCTACCCGGCACGCTGCCACCGCTCCTGAAATCCACAACCCGGAACGGCCCCCGCTCCCGAGCATCCAAGCAGCAACGCAGAACCAAAAAGCCCCAATCGAGTCCCACAGGCCGGTGTCAGAACATCCCGGCGATTTCGTCGGTGCGGCGATAGAATCGAAGTCATGCGGGCCCCGCTGTGGGGCCCCGAAACGACCCAATCGGAGAAGCAATGCGATCGGAGAAGCTGCACCTCACACCGGACGATCCGTTCCCCGAGGACCTCGCGGCGGTTGAAGACCAGACGCTCCAGGTTTTGGACAGCCAAATACAGCGCCAGCTCGATCATGAGATCGTGGCCGAAGGCGAAACACACCCCGAGACGGAGTTCCGCCACTACGAGTTGGACGAAGAGTTCGAGGACCGCGACCAGCGGTAACCGGTCATCGCCTCACCGGGCCCTGACGCCCGGTCGTTGGCAACACGATGCCCGGGACTCAGAGCCGCGGGGGCGTATCCGGGTCTGTTCGGAAGGGAAACTTGCCGGGGCCAAGGCGCCAGCGGGACCAGTCGTCGGGGTTGGTGGTGGGCCGCCCGAGGAAGTAGCCCTGTCCAGCTGTCATTCCGAGAGAGCGCACAGCAGTGAGTTCCGCCCTCGTTTCGATGCCTGCTGCGATGAGCTCCGCTCCGAGTTTGCCGGTAAGTCCTGCCATGGCGGCGCCGAAGGCATGGCGGAGGTAATCGGTGTCAATTCCGGCGATCAGGGTACGGTCGATCTTGATCATGTCGGGGTCCAGTTGCTGGAGGTGGCGGATCGAGTCGGTGTAGGACCCCGCATGGTCGACCGCGAGACGGACCCCGTGCCGGCGCAACGGTGCCAGCACGGTGCCGAGCGCCGTCGTCTGGTCATCGGTGAGCGCCTCGGTGAGTTGGAGCACCACGCGGGCCGGGGGCAGGTCGGAGTTGAGGAGCAGCCCCGGCAGCAGCGGGTCCAAGCAGACGGCGGGGGAGACTTTCAACGCTACGTACAGGTGGGGCGGCAGCTGCGCGGCGGCACCAATGGCCGTTTCCAGTGCCGCGAATTCCAGCTCACTGCCCAGCCCGGCCTGCGCGGCGGCCGTGAACCATTCGTCCGCGTTATTGCTCGTGCCGTCGGTGAACCGTGTGAAGGCCTCGGCTCCGGTAATGGCGCCTGAGGTCAGATCGACAATCGGCTGGAATGCGGTCAGCAGCATCCTGTCCGCCAGGATGGCCCCGATCGCAGGTTCGGGTTTCTCCGCGGCCGGCGTCCGTGACCCGGGCAAGGCCCGGTCCCCTCTCGGCGCTGTTCTCCGGTTGGCGGGATCCTCAGTGACGTATCCACGGAGCCGGTCCTGGATGGTGACCCTTCCCGGCACGAGCCGTGGGGATACCCTCTTACGGGTGACTTCGGCGCGCCGAGGAGATGCCGAAGGCTCATCCGCGCCCGGGACGCCGGGGCCTGGGCCGGGTCCGCTCCCGGCGCGCGGCGGAGTGGGCGGCGGATCCATCAACATGGGCCTCTTTCTTTGTTCCCCAAAGCATCGGGCAGGATGCCAGCGCTTCCAAGTATCGAAAGCGAGATCAACTATTGAACGGCAGAGCTAGCCGCAGAAGCTGCGCTGGAGCGCAGGCACACGATGCACTCCTGCAGCTTACCGGCGACCACGCTCTCGAAGCCGAATCTACGGCACTACACGCCGATCTGCACCCCTTCAGCCCCGTACAGCGCGTCCCCCACACCGAACGGGCCCTCAAAGTGCCCACTCCGATGGGCTCCCTCACCGGACCTCGATAACCCCCATCATGCCCTGGTCCTCGTGGTCCAGGATGTGGCAGTGGTAGACCGACCGGCCCGGAAAATCGTTAAAGGCTATCCTGACGGTTACTTGCCCGCGGGCGGGCACATTGACGACATCCCGCCATGGAGCGGAATCCGGGGCCCTGCTTGCGTCCCGGACGATCTGCATCGGCCAGACGTGCAGATGGAACGGGTGGTCCATGAAGCTGGAATTCACAATGGTCCACTCCTCGACAGTCTGCAGGGCTACGGCGGTATCCGTGCGGTTCCCCTGGAACTTCCTGCCGTTGATGGTGAAGCTCATCATCCCCATCCCCGGACCCATCCCGGGACCCATCCCTCCGGTCTCGAACGTGAACTGCCGGCGGGCGGCAACGACGGCGTCCCGCAAGTCTGCAGGCTGCTCGGCGGGCGGAACCGCCGGGGCCAGGGCGGCAGGCTCACCGGAAACCGACAGCGATGCCAGCGTAATGCCGTCCCGGCTCGGGCCGCCGTCCTCCGCGGATCCCGGTCCCGCCAGGCCCATCATGCCGGTCATGCTGCCCCGGTCGTAGTAGGTGGCCGTGAGGGCGGCGTCTCCGGCAGTTGCCGTGACGAGCAGATCGGCGCGGTTGCCCGGCGCCAAGAGCAGTTCCTGAATACGTTCGGGGCTCCGGAAGCGCCCCGAGTCCATGCCGAGGAGCTGCAGCTGCTGTCCGTCGAGCCGCAACTTCAGATAACGCGCAACGCAGGTGTTGACGATGCGCCAGCGTTCGCGCTCACCGGGCCGGGCGGAGAGCCTGGGGTTGCTCTGGCCGTTGACCAGGACAAGGTCACCCTCCCGGCCCAGCATCCGTTCCATCGGCGAGGCCTCCGCGACGGTTCCGGCTCCGTCCAGGGTGGTATCCGAAACAACCATGACCCGCTCGCGGCTGACCGGTAGCGGGTCCGGGTCCTCGACGATGAGGGCGCCGAAGAGGCCGGCAAAAATCTGGTCCGCGACCGTGCCGTGGTGGTGCGGGTGGTACCAGAACAGGCCTGGCGGGTGGTCGTCCGGGAGCCGGTACTCGTAGCTGAACGAGGCCCCGGGCAGAACCCTGAGGAAGATATTGTCGCTGTTGCCCTCCGGTGAGACGTGGAGGCCGTGCAGGTGCAGGTTGGTCGCCACCGCCATTGAATTGACCAGTTCGATGTCCAGCGTGTCCCCGCCGCGCAAGCGCAATGTGGGCCCGGGGACGCCGCCGTTGTAGGCGAGTCCGGTAGCGTTCCGTCCGGCCAGCCGGATCGTCCCGGGGGCTGCTTCGAGGCGGACGCGGAGACGCCCGTTGCTGCTGCGCAGCTCCTCGGGCCCGGCGAATGCCGTTCCGGCGACGGGAGCGAACCGTGAAGTCAACGTCCACCAGATGCCGGCGCCGCCGGCGATGATGCCTGCGGCGCCCAGTCCGCCCAAAAGCAGGGCATCCCGGCGGCTGATGGGTGACACTACTGGTCCTCGCCGAGGACCCGGAGCTGATCGCGGTATTGTTCGGCGGACAGCTCTCCCCGGGCGAAGCGTTCATCGAGGATTTGCCGGGCCCGGCTCCGGCCGGGATACGGCCCTGCCGGTCCCGGTGGGCCGCCGGAACTGCCACCTCCGGTAAAGAGGCGCACTGCGACGAGTACGACGAGCGCGATTCCGATCAGCAGGATGAGTCCCCATAGCCACATCCAGCCCATATTTGTCCCGTAGCCCCACATCATGTCCGGCAACCTCGCTCACCGTCGTAGTTATGCAGAGTATGCTCCCGGACGCTTCCCCGTGGGTAGGGTCCGAGGTCCCGGACCCAAGGCTCAGCAGGAACACGGGACCCAGAACGGCGCTGGACAGGTGCCGACCGCCACAGCGAGGGGCCTGTGGCTAGCCCAAGCGCCCGCCCAGGCGCCGCAAAATGACCGAAACAGACTCGTCCGACGCATCGCGGAAGCCGGATCCGGCCCAGATGTTGATGTTCTCCGGGTCCCCAGCCGCCGCGGCAGCTTTGCGGATCGGGCTGGTCAGGTGGTGCAGCGCCGGGTAGCCCAGGGGAGCCACCGGATGGAAACGTTCCACAAATCCGTTGCGCAGGGCCCGCGCCGGGCGCCCGGAAAACGCTGTGGTCAACACCGTCCCTATCCTGGCAGGGTCTGCCAGTGCTGATTTGTACGTCGCCGACGCGCCACTTTCCGGTGACCGCAGGAGCACCGTTCCGACGACGGCGGCCTCGGCTCCCGCTGCCAGCACTTCGCGGACTGCCCGTGGTGTGCTGATTCCGCCGGCAGCCCACAGGGGGAGCACCGTCTGTTCGCGCACGTCGGCGACGAGCTGAACCAGGGGTGTGTCCCTGATCGGAACCTCGGGTGTGAGCGTGCCCGAGTGGCCGCCTGCCCGGGAACCCTGGACGATGAGCCCGTCCACTTTGAGGGATGCCGCCTGTTGGGCCTCACCGGGGTTCGTCACGGTCTGCAGTACAGCCGATCCCGCCGCCTGCAGGCGGCGCACGATATCCGCCGTCGGGAGTCCAAAGGTGAAACTCACCGCCGGCACGGGGTCGCCGACCAACAGCGCGATCTTGGCATCCCAGTCATCGTCATCCTCTGCCGGCTCGGCGGTGCTCAGGTCCATGCCGTACTGTGCTGCCAGTTCCCCGAGTGCCTCGGCATAGGCGGTGAAGTCGGCGCGGTGGATCGGGACGGCGTTGGGTACGAAAAGGTTCACGCCGAACCGCGCCGTTTGCCGCCGTACTGCCGCCACCTGTTCGGCGAGCTCGCCTG
>JBFGBS010000217.1:0-4668 GCA_041567475.1 Arthrobacter sp. | reverse complement strand
GGAGGCGCCAGCAGGGTGGCCTGCAGTGCGAGCAGGGCAACCGGGAGAATCATCATAGGCATCGCACACCAGCTTTCGACGCGTACAGGGCGTCCGCTCGATCAGGGTTGCCCCCAGCTGGCAGCTCATTCGTCGATGGAGTATGCAGACAATAGCACCGGCAGTCTGCTTCGAAAAGAGTAGGGCTGGTCCACGTAGTGATGCCGACGCGGACAAGTAGAGCGGATGTCCACATAGCCCTGACGCCGGGTATCCGCGGCTATTTGTCGTTCCTAGGCTGGATTCCATGCGACGCAGGCCACGGAATTCCGACAGCTTGGCAAGACCGAATCCTGCCCGGGCACGCCTGGCAATCAGCCTGGACAGCACTTCGGCGCCTGGTGGAGGCGCCGCCGGGCTGCTCGAGTTGCCGGCGGAAGACCTGGCCCCGAGGACCCCCGCCGCGCGATTCAGAACCCGTACGGGACTGGCAGCAGCTGTCCTCCTGATGGTCGTCGCCATGCTGGCAGGCAGCTGGCTGTGGTGGCAAGCAGCCACCAGAACCCCTACGGTGCTGCCGCTCACTGATGCCCCCGCGCTCACCGGGGAGGCTCCGGCACCCGGGCCCGAACCGGCCGCGTCCGGACCGGCGGACGCGGAAAAGCCAGCGCCCGAACCGATCCTTGTTCATGTAGTCGGAGCAGTTGCCCGGCCCGGAGTCGTGGAGCTGCCGGCCGGAAGCCGTCTCTTCGAGGCCATTGCCGCGGCTGGCGGGGGTACTGAGGCGGCGGATCCGGCCCGGCTGAACCTTGCGACGGTGCTGGCGGACGGGCTGAAGGTCATCGTGCCCGCGCGGGGAGAGCCTGATCCCCCAGAACTGCTGCCCGGCGGATCGGCTGGCTCCGGGACAGACCCCGGGCCCGGTGGCCAGCCCGCCGGCAGCAGGAAGATCGATCTGAATACGGCCGACGTCACCGAGCTGGCCACCCTGCCGCGTGTCGGGCCGGTGCTGGCCCAGCGCATCGTGGACTGGCGAGAACAGCATGGGCGTTTCACATCCGTAGAGGAACTCGACGCCGTGGAAGGCGTCGGGCCAAAGATGCTAGAGGCCCTGCGTCCGCTGGTGACGATCTGAGATGCGCAGGGCTAAACAGGGCGGACCCGAGGCGCCGGGCTCTCCGCGGAGCACTCCACCGGACACTCCGACAAGCTCCCCGCAGGACGGCTCCGGGGTGGCCGGGTCGAGCGCCGCCGCGCGGCGGCGGTGGCAGCCCTTCGTTGATGCTGCGGCTGCCCCGAGGACGCCGGGCGGCTCCGAACGTGCGGCCGGCCCGCCTCTCCGGCCCACCGCCGGCATCACCGGCCACGGGCGCGGTAGCGGCGGCGCCGGGACGAGGCATCGAGTCGGGACGCTCCCCAAAGCCTGGAGCCGCGCCGGGCCGGCGGCGCAAGCGGCGGACACTGCGGACCCGGTCCGCGCGGACGTGCGGCTGGTCCCGGCGGCGCTGCTGGTGTGGGTCACGGCCGCGGCCGGTCAATGGCTGACCTCTCCTGCACTGGGGATCCTGTGCGCCGTGATGACACTCGCCGCGGGAGCCCTCGTGTGGGCGGCCTTCGGCCGGTGGCGCCGGCACCGCAAGAGCAGCAGCGCCGGACCCAGGGCCGGGAGCCAGCGAAGCCTGCTGGCGACACTGGCGACGGCGCTGGTCCTCGCTGCTGCCGCGTCCGCCCACGCGGCCGTTGCCGCGTCCGGCCGCCATGAGGGCCCCGTCGCGGCCGCGGCCACCGCGCGCGCGGCCGTTGTTGCCGACGTCGAAATCACGGGCAGCCCGCGGCGGCTCACGGACCAGGGCGAGCCGGGCGCGGCGGAACGCTGGGCAGTGCGGGCGACGATGCTCGTCATGCGGAGGGACGGTTTCCAGGTGGCGGCCTCGGCGGACCTGCTGGTGTGGGGCGGGCCGGACTTGGCAGCCGTCCTTCCCGGCCAGCAGTTGCGTGTCACCGGCGCGCTTCGCGCTGCCGAAGTCGGCCGGCCGTATGCCGGGATCCTGGCTGCCTCTTCCGCACCGGTAGTCACCGTGCGGCCGGAAGGCTGGCTTTCCGGACCGGGCCGGGTGCGCCAGGACTTCAGCCGCGCGGCGGAACAGCTGGCCGGGGACGCCCGGGGTCTCCTGCCCGGAATGGTCACCGGAGATACCAACGGACTTGCTGACGAGCTGGACCTTGCGATGAAAACGGTCGGAATGACGCATCTGACCGCCGTCAGCGGGGCGAACTGCAGCCTGATCCTGGGCACACTCCTGCTCGCAGCCCGCAGCATGCGCCTGCCCCGTCCAGCCGCCGCAGGCGTTTGCCTCGCCGGGCTTGGGGTGTTTGTTCTCCTGGTCGGTCCGGACCCCAGCGTCCTCCGCGCAGCCCTGATGGGCGGCATCGGAATGGCCGCGTTGGCACTCGGCCGCGCCGGCCGTGGACTGAACCTGCTGTGCGTGGCGGTCATCGGGCTGGTCCTGGCCGATCCGGCCCTGGCCGCCAGCTTCGGCTTCGTCCTCTCGGTCCTTGCCACCCTGGGCATCGTGGTCGCCGGACGGCGCATTATGCGGTGGCTGCCGCCCCGGCTGCCGCGCTGGGCGGCAGCCGGGATCGCGGTCCCGCTCTCGGCACAGCTCCTGTGCGGGCCGGTGATTGTCCTGCTGCAGCCGCAGTTCGCCTTTTATGCCCTGCCCGCCAACGTCGCAGCTGCTGTCTTTGTCGTCCCGGTCACGTTGCTGGGGACTGCCGCACTGCCACTTCTGCCGCTGGTCCCGGCCGCTGCGGACATCCTGATCACGACGTCGGGCTGGTTCGCCGCCGTCGTCGCCGGGATTGCGCGCTTCTTTGCTGCCCTGCCGGGCTCGGCGCTGCCCTGGCCCGAAGGTGTTTTTGGCCTATGCACCATGGGACTGTTCTCCACGGTGGCGGTGGCAGTCCTCTGGCTGGCGCTGCATCCGGCCGTGTCGGTGCGGCTGGCACTGACCGCCCACGCCCGGATCTGCGCCCGGTTGGACCGCCGCGCCGGACGCCTGCGGCCTGTAGCCCGCGGCTTGGTGGACCGGTCCCGGCGTGGCACGCTTAGAGTCTGCAAACCAACTTCCGGGAGGAATCTTCAGTGGCGGCTGCCCAAACCCAACGTCCCAGGACCACGGCGTCCAACTCCGCCACGTGGCGGGACGTGAGCCCCGCTGCCGTGGTTCTGGTCGGCGGACCGGAAGACTATCTGGGCAGCCGCGCCATGGACCGGATCCGCGCCCAGGTCCGCGCGGCCGCGCCGGATGTGGAAGTGAGCCGGCTCAACGCAGGAAGCTACAACCCGGGGGCGCTGGAGATGAACGTCAGTCCTTCCCTCTTTGGTGAGCAGAAGTTGATCGAGGTTGAGGCCCTGGAAGCCATGAACGACGCCTTCCTTGCCGATGCCCTGAAATACCTTGACCGGCCTGAACCCGACGCGGTCCTGGTCCTCCGGCACGGCGGGGGTGTGCGCGGCAAGAAACTCCTGGACGTAATCAAGGCGGGCGGCTGGCCGGTGGTGGACTGCCAGCCGCTCAAAAAGGACGCTGACAAAGTCGCGTTCGTGGTCTCCGAGTTCAAGGCTGCCGGCAGGCGGATCAACCCCGACGCCGTGCAAGCGCTGGTCAACGCCGTCGGTGCACACCTGGCGGAACTGGCGGCGGCCTGCAGCCAGTTGATCGCCGATGCCACCACTGCGGTGGACGTCGAGATGGTGGACAGGTACTACGGCGGCCGGATCGAGGCGACCGGCTTCAAGGTCGCCGATGCCGCGCTGGCCGGGAATGCGCCGCTGGCCCTGTCAACCCTGCGCCATGCCCTGGCGACCGGCGCGGACCCGGTTCCGATCGTCGCGGCGCTGGCGTCCAAACTCCGGGGCCTGGCGAAGGTTGCCGGGGCACAAGGGTCCTCGTCACAGATTGCCAGGCAGTTGGGCATGCAGCCCTGGCTCGTGGAGCAGGCTCAACGCGACGTCCGGCGCTGGACGCCCGAGGGGCTCGTGCGCTCCATCCAGGTCACGGCCGAGGCTGACGCCCAGGTCAAGGGCCTGTCCCGGGATCCGGTCTACGCCGTGGAGCACGCCGTGACGGTGATCGCGACCTCGGTGCGCCGTTCCTGAGCAGCATCGGCCGGATCCGGCTGCCCGGCCACGGACCGGTTTCCTCGGTTAACTGCATGTGGCCGGCGCCCCAGAGGGGTGCCGGCCACAGTCATCAGTTCAGTTGAACTGGAAACCTTAGAGTGCGTTGACCTTCTTGGAGATCGCCGACTTGCGGTTTGCGGCGTTGTTCTTGTGAAGAACGCCCTTGCTGACAGCCTTGTCCAGCTTACGGCCGGCAGAAACCAGTGCAGCAGTAGCAGCATCCTTGTCGGTGGACGCAACGGCGGTGTTGACGGCGCGAATGGCAGTCTTCAGCTCGGACTTGACTGCGTTGTTACGCAGGCGAGCCTTCTCGTTGGTCAGGATGCGCTTCTTCTGGGACTTGATATTAGCCACGTGTGAACTCTCTTTTTCAATGCGGAAAATGGTCTAGAGGGTTTTCAGATTGGCCATCGACTGAGCGGCGTGGGGATACCTATGGCGGCCAACCATGCATGGCCGTCGACCTGCACGGACACACAGCTGTCAATAATAGCAGAGATGGC
>JBFGBS010000216.1:0-4677 GCA_041567475.1 Arthrobacter sp. | reverse complement strand
GGCGGCATCGGCCCGGGCGCGTTCCGGCGCCCCGGCGGGCGGCAGCGAGGTCCGGTTCAGTTCCGGCGTGCCGCGGTCCCCGCGCAGGTTCAGGCGCCGCAGCGGATCCGGGCGGAACCTCGCGAGCCACCGGGTCACGGGCCAGCCGGTCCGGCGGCCGGCTTCCAGCCGATAGGACCGGACGACGGCGTCGACCACCACCGGGACGTTTGCGGCTGCCGCCAGTTCCGCAGTCAACCGCGACCCGGCCGCCGCCGTGATGCCTGCCGCGTTCCCGGTCCCCGAGGCTTCGGACAACAGGGCCGCGGACCGGGCGACGTCGGCGGCCAACCGCTGGGACAGGGCCTGGCGGCGGAGTGCGGCCGCCCGGATGGCCGCGCGGACCTGGTCAACGCCGGTTCCTTCGATGGCGGAGGCGCCGATGACCTGCACTTTGCCCAGGCCGTCCCGGGCGAGGATCCCCCGGAGCGAGTCCAGCACGGGCCGGACATCGTGCTCCGGCAACCGGTCGATCTGGTTAAGCACCACCAGCGTCACGGCCCCGTGCGTGGAAAGCGGGGTCAGGAAATCGTTGTGCACGGCGGCATCGGCGTACTTCTGCGGGTCCAGGACCCAGACCAGGACATCCACCAGGCCGACCATGCGCTGCACGATCTCCCGGTTCGCCGCCCGGGTGGAGTCGAAATCCGGCAGGTCAAGCAGGATCAGCCCGGTGTCCTCGTCCGCGAAGCCGGGGACGGCGGCGGCGTGGTGGCGGTTCCGGACCTCAAGCCAGTCGAGCAACGGCGCACTGCCCTCCACCCCCCAGATCGCGGCCTGCGGCTCGGAGGTGGTGGGCCGCCGGGCAGCCGCCGTCGCGATTTCCGCGCCGCTGACGGCATTGAAGAGCGAGGACTTCCCGCTGCCGGTGGCGCCGAAGAATCCCACCACGGTGTGTGCCGCTGAGAGGGAGCGCCTCGCGCCGGCCCGCTCCAGCACCTCCAGCGCCTGCTCCAGGGCCTCCTCCGGCAGCGCACCGGCGGCGAGCTCCCGGGCGTCCTCGAGGGCCTCGAGCCTGCGGTGCAGCCGGGAAGCTTCACGGGCCGCGGAGTGCCGGTTCATGCGCCGGCCGCCAGCCGGCGCAGGGCCGCGGCGTGCCCGGTGAGAACAGCCGGGGGCACGCCCGTGTCAAGATCCAGGCGCTCCAGGAAGCGTTGCTGCTCTTCCCGGAGCAGGCCCAGGCAGCGGTTGTGCAGGTCCTCACGGGCCGTTTTGGCGAGGCGGCGGACGGCATCCTCGCCGAAGACCGCCTCCAGGAGTCGCTGACCGACGACGGCCGTTCCGCCGGCAACGCCGATTTCCAGTCCCGTCAGGCCCGCGGTCATGGAAAACACCACGATCATGAGGGCGGCCCCGAGGCCGTTGATGCCGAAGGACAGCCAGCGTGCCTGCGTGCGTTTGCCTTGTCCCTCGGTCCGGATCAGGTCCATCAGCCCGCCCTGCCACGCCCTGATCTCCGCCGCGACGGTCGCGGCGAAGCCGCCCGACGTTCCGGAGAGGTCCTCGGTGCCCAGCAGCTGGCGACCGGCGGGATCGGAGCGCCACCGCTGGTCGGTGCGCTCCGCGGCGTTGGCTGCTTCATCGATGATGACCGCCTGCAGCCCGGTTTCGATGGCTGCTTCGACGCGGACGGCCGGTGCCGGTTCGCCCCGGAAGAAGGCGCCCATCCGGTCCCGGAAACGTCCGATGTTCTGTTCCATCGCCCGGAAGAACTCCCCCGTGCCGACGAAGTCCTGCCAGCGGGCCAGGACCTCGCCGCGCAGCAGCGCCCCGTCCCGGGTGGCCTCCAGGATCCGGGCGACGGCGTCGTCGTAGGCTGAGTGAACCTCGTCGGCGAGGGTGTCGGTGGCCTTCAGCTGGGCCTCGGCGCCCAGGGCGGCGGCCTCCACCCGCCCGACGAGCGCCCGGACGGTTCCGTTGACGGTGCGCCGGGCGATCTCCGCCCGGCCTGCGGAGTCTGCCGCGAGGTCACGGAGCCACCCGAGCAGCGGTTCGACGGTGGCCGCGGGGAGCATCCCGGAGGCCTCCAGCGGCAGTTCCGGCACCACAAAGACCCGGGCCCCGCCCAGGCCTTCGCGGCTGAGCATGGCGTGCAGGTCCGCGCTCACCTCGGCTTCGGCGGCCGGCGGCACCCGGTCCAGTACCACGGCAACCAGGATGTCGCGCGCGGCGGCGTCCAGCAGCAGCCGCCACGGCACGGCGTCGGCGTACCGGTTGGCGGTGGTGACGAAGATCCAGAGGTCCGCAGCGGCCAGCAGCTGCCCGGCGAGCTGGCGGTTCTCATCGGAGATGGAGTCGACGTCGGGGGCATCCACCACGGCAATGCCGGCGGGGACGGCGGCATCCGCGACGAGCACGAGGGACGCGCCGGGGGCCCGGCCGGGCCCGGTGGGGGCCTGCGTCACCGCAGGCACGGCGTCGGACGCGGACTGGCCGGTGGCGGACGGGGCGGCAGCGGACTGTCCGGCGTGCGTTGTGCCGCGGATGCGGGCGAGCCCCGGCAGGACCCGGTCATCCTCGAACCAGCGCGCGTCCCGGGGGTGGTGCAGCAGGATCGGCTGCCGGGTGGTGGGCCGGATCGCGCCGGCGCGCGTCACCGCGTGGCCTACGAGCGTGTTGACCAGCGTGGATTTTCCCGCCCCGGTGGATCCGCCCACCACGGCGAGCAGGGGTGCGTCCAGGCTGCGGTAGCGCGGAATGATGTAGTCATCGAGCTGGGCGACGGCGTTCCGGAGGTCCAGCCGGGCCTCCTCCACACCGGGCAGGGCGAGCGGGAGGGTGGTGGCCGCGAGGTCGTTGCGGACCGTCTCCAGCAGCGCCGTGGCGCCCGGGGGCCGTACTGGCGCCGGAGGCCGGGGTTTCCCAAAATTCTCTGTCGCGCTCACAGCTTCATCATGCCAGTTCAGCCCCGGTTTCGTGGCGGGCGCCGGGAGGCCGGCCCGGGGTGTCTCCGGGACGACAAAAGCGGCCCCGGGCTAATGCCCGGGACCGCTTTACTGTGTGACCCCAGCGGGATTCGAACCCGCGTTACCGCCGTGAGAGGGCAGCGTACTAGGCCGCTATACGATGGGGCCAGGTACTCTCCGGAACCGCGTTTCCGCCGTTCAAGCCAAATGATTGTTTCATACACTTGGCTGCGTTTCAAATCCGCCAAACGAATTCAAAACTCCTGATTTTCCGCGTAGGAACGCGGTATTTCAGAGCTGGGATACCAGGACTCGAACCTAGAATGACGGTACCAGAAACCGTAGTGTTGCCAATTACACCATATCCCAATGGAACTTTCGGACCGGATTGTCGGGTTCAAACCCTCGCTCCCGGCGCCTCAGCACGAGAAATTACTTTACACGAGACTTTTGGCTTGTACAAATCGGGGCCCGGCGCCTCCCCCGGCTACGCCAGCACGGCGAGCACATCGAGGAGGGAGCCGATCTCGTGCCCCCGGAAATCCGGGGCCGGTTCGGCGCCCCGGTTCAGCCAAATGCCCCGCAGACCTGCCGCCGTCGAGCCTTCCGCATCCAGCAGCCTGTTGTCGCCGACGTACAGTGTCTCGGCGGCGGCGGTGCCGAGGCGCCGGACCCCCTCGAGGTAGATCGCAGGGTCCGGCTTCGCCACGCCCACGGTGTCCGTGCCGATGAGGATGCCGATCCGTTCCAGCCCCGCGGCATCGAGCTTGACCCGCTGGTAGTCGTGGACGTTATTGCTCACCGCACCGTAGGGAATGCCGGCCGAATCGAGGGCGTCCAGCAGCGGCGTCACGTCGTCAAAGGCACGGATGTAGCCGTGCTGCCGGCTCGCGTAGGAACTCACCCAGTGGTGCGCCTCTTCCCCGTCATCGAGTTCGACGCCGAAGTGCCCCAGGGCGGCCCGGCCGCGGAGCAGGCGCTGCTCGTTGAAGGTCAGTTCACCGGCCAGGTACCGGTCATAGAAGTGCGTTGTCTCGTGGGTGAAGATCCGGCCGAACTTGTCCCATCCGGCCTGGTCGAGGACCGGCAACAGGTGTTCGCTGACATCCCGCAGCGCGGACGTCATGGAGAACTCCAGGTCCACCAGGGTGTCGTCAATATCAAAGAGCACCCCGCGGACATTCCCCGGAGCACCGCCCGGGACACTGCCCGGCACGGTGGCACGGACGCCGGCCCCCATCATCAGCCCCGGAATGCCCGCAGGCGGGCCAGGGAGGAGTCCTTGCCCAGGATCACCATGGACTCGAAGAGCGGCGGGGAGATCCGGCGGCCGGAAACCGCCGTGCGGACCGGACCGAACGCCAGGCGCGGCTTCACCCCGAGACCCTCCACGAGCGCTTCCTTCAGGGCGGCCTGGATGGTGTCGCTGGTCCAGTCGCTGAGGGGTTCGAGCGCGGCGAGTGCCGCGTCCAGGACTTCCCCGAGGTTCTCCGGCAGGCCCTTCCGGGCGTCGTCCGCGACGTCGATGGCGTCGTCTGCCTTGAAGAGGAAGGCCAGCATTTCCGGGGCCTCGCCCAGGAGGGAGATGCGTTCCTGGACCAGCGGGGCCGCCTCGGCGAGGATTTCCTCCTCGCGGGCGGTCAGGCTGTCGCCGACGAGCCCGGCGGCCTGCAGGTACGGGACCAGGCGTCCGCGGAAGTCTTCCGGGGCGAGCATGCGGATGTGCGTGCCG
>JBFGBS010000215.1:0-4690 GCA_041567475.1 Arthrobacter sp. | reverse complement strand
CGGCGGCACAGGCACCGGCGATTAGCAGGAGGAGTGCGAATAGCTGCCAGCCATAGTCCTGCAGCATCCACCGGTCGCCGGCATACGCAGGGGGGTACCAGCCGACGCCGTTTCCGTATCGCCACGAGAGCATGAGGACGGTCATCAGGGACACGAACACCACGTTGGCGCCCGAGGCGATGAATCGTATCCGCCGCGGGGCAGTCCACAAGATGAAGCCCAAGGCGACAAAGGAACCGAGGTAGATGGCCCAGTGGTTGGATTCCATCGGCGGCAGAGCATAACTCAACTGCCCGGCAAGGAGCGCCGCCGTGAACCCGAGGGAAACTAGCGGTTTCCAGGTGGCAGTGGCGATCGCCAAGGTTATCAGCGCCAGCGGCCAGTTCCCTGACCAAGTAAGCCAAAATCCGTCCATCCTGCCTACCTCGGCCGCCCACCACAGGGTGAAGAAGACGCCGGCCGCCACGGGGGCACCCCAACGCCGCGCAAAATTCAGAATCGGTTCCATGCCAGTCACCATATCCACGGCAATCACACCGTTCCCGCCATATCGCTGCAATCTCAACCTGAAAGCCAGTTGATTCATTCTTTGAGCTAGATTTTGGGCCGGCGCTTGTACGGTTCCTATCCGCCCGTCCTGTTCGTGGAAACCGATGGTTTCCCGGCCGGGGCGCAACTATTCGAAGCGGGTAGCCGTCATGGCGGTATTGCCCCGGACGAGACTGAATGTCGCGGTGACCGCTCCGAGGGCCAGGAGCAGACTCAGGCCCAGCGCGATGAAGTAGTCGGGTGCCGGCCAGGTCATTTGGTAGGTGTCGTTGATGAAGGTGACCATCAGCCAGGCCACGAGGAATCCGAGGCCGACCGAGAGCAGCAACACGGTCAGGAGCGGGGTGGCTGCTTCACGGGTGATGATGCGGCGGAGGACGGACACCGGCATCCCCGTCAGCCGCATCAGACCGAGTGCTCTTCGCCGGTCCAGGACGGCTGCGGCGGTGGCGACGGCCAGGGACAGGCCGGCGATTGCGATCGCGACGAACATGCCGAGGTAGGCGAGCACGGCCAGGCCCTGGATCAGGCGGGTGCTTGATTGCAGTCCTGCGTCCAACCCGGAGCTGGCGGGATGTGCTGTAACTCCTGACCCGTTTAGTGCTGTCCGGGCGCGGTCCATTGCCTCGGGGGTCCCGTCGGTGCCGAGCACCATCACGACCGGGACCAGTCCGTCCAGGTTGGCGGCGGGCGCCGGGGTCAGCGCCGCTGGCTGCGTGGTCCAGGAGTAGAGGAACGACAAATCGACAGAAACGGTCGCGGCAGCCGGGATATCCTCAAATCCCAGGCCGGCCGCGTCCGCAGCGCGAAGATAGATTTCAGGGCCGGCATCCGGTCCGGAAAGGGCTCCCGGGCCGTAGCCGACGGTGGCGGTGCGGATTCCGGGCAGTTCCCGGGCGTCGCGGGTGACCTCCTCGACCCGGGCCGGGGTATGTCCGGCGCCCACGGCGGCCTGGAGGCTGGTGGGCTGAAGCAGACCGGGCCGGGCGGGGGGTGCCTCCGCGGACTCGATGATGCTGGATCCTCCGGCGAAGACGGAAACGACGAACACGGCGATCACGAGCCCGGAGACGGAACGGAAGGTCGCCACCGGGGTTCGTTGGATCCGGCTTGCGGCAATGACGCCCGCAGCGCTCCGCGCCTGGTGCAGCCCGATCCGGCTCACCAGCAGCGTCAGCCAGGGACCGATGACCACAATGCCGACGAGGACCAGCAGGAAGCCGCCGATCAGGAGCGGTGATTCCAGCCACGGCAGCCGCACCTCCAGGACCCGGATCATCAGCACAGCCGTGATCATGGCGGTCAGGCCGGCAAGCAAGGGCACGATCCGCCACGGTGTGGGTGTTTTTTCGTGCACGGCCCTCGTCACGCCCAGGGGACCGATGCCGGCCCGGGCCGTGCGGTGCGCGGCCACGAGTGCCGAGGCCGCGACCACCACGGCGACGACCGCGGTGGCCGCCACCCAGCCGGTGGACAGATCGGCGGCGAACATCCTGGTGCCGTTGACCGGTATCTGCGCGGCGGCCGGCCTCAGCAGGATGGCCAGCGCGACGCCCAGCACGGCCCCGGCCAGGCTGGGGACGGCGGTTTCGGCCGCGGCAATTCGGGCGAGAACCTGTGGGGATGCGCCAATGAGGCGCAGCGTCGCGAAGCGTTCCCGGCGCTGGGCAGCCCCCAGACTGGTGACAATGCTGATCAGCAGCAGCACGGGAAAGAACACCGCAATAGCTCCTATGGACAGCACCGTGTTGTACGCGGCCGCACTGCCACCATAAGGATTGGTCGTGAAGTCTGACACCAGGACGGAGCGGCCGTTCCGACGGAGTTCAGTCTCCGTTGCCCCCGTGACGACGATCAGGGAATCAGGTCCGGGCAAGGCAGCATCGTCGATCGTGCCGGCAAACGTCCCGAAACGGTTGCCCAACTGGTCCCTCGGCGTGGTCTCGATCAGGCGCTGCAGGGCCGGGGACGCGTAGTAGTGGCCGGGTTCCGGCGGGGTGCCGATCCCGGGGATCGTGACGGCAGTCGAGGCCAGGGCGGCGACGTCGCGGCGGGTAATGAGTTGGTCGCGGAAGACTTCCACCGGGTTCGTCTCCATGAGCACGGCACCGGGGGTCAGCGGCACCGGTATCCCCGGCCCTGAAGCGGCCGGATCCTCCGTTGGCGAGGCGGCCACGGACGGGTGCCCGGTTTCGCGCAGCCAGGCGCCGCGGTCATCGCGTGCGCTCAGGCCGTTGGCGCCGCCCCACAGCAACAAAAGCAGGCATACTCCGACGGCGACCCCTCCGGCGATGCCGGCGAGCCTGGCATAGGCGGACCGGCTGCCGACGACTGCCAGTTTCAATAGCCCGGGATTCACGCGGATACCCGGTAACCTGCGCCGATGGCGCCGTCGCGCACGATGACTTCCCGGTCCGCATACGCGGCGGTGCGGGCATCGTGGGTGATCATCACCACGGTGGTGCCCGCCTCACGGACAAGGTCGAGCATCAGTGTCAGGACGTTTTCTGCTGCGAGGGAATCCAGCGATCCCGTGGGCTCATCGGCGAACAACACGGCAGGGGACGTCACCAGCGCGCGGGCAACGGCGATGCGCTGGGCTTGTCCTCCGGACAGTTCGCCGGGCAACTTGGCGCCCAGACCGTCCAGACCAAGGCGGTCCAGCAGCTCCGTGGACTGGCGAAGCGCTTCCGGGCGCCTGGTCCCGGAAAGGAGCAGCGGGATGCTGACGTTGTCCACCGCCGTGAGTTCCGGCAGCAGCTGGCCGAACTGAAAGACGAACCCGAAATCGGTCAGCCGCAGCCGGGCCCGCTCCGGCTCCCCCAGGACGCTGGTTTCCACCGGGGCCCGCCCGGCGGGACGATAGGTGACCGAACCGCCGTCGGGCACAAGAACACCGGCCAGGCCGTGCAGCAGGGTGGATTTGCCGGATCCGGACGGACCCATAACAGCGAGCACTTCCCCGGCCTGGACGTCGAGGTCGATGCCCCGCAACGCCTCAGTCTGCCCGAAGGAGTGGTGCAGGCCGCGGGCACTGAGAATGGGTGCAGTGGTGTCATGGGTGTTCATGCGCTCTGGAGTTCCTTCTTGAGTTGGGTCAGGCGGGCGCTGGTGAGGTCGATCCAGCGCAGGTCGGCTTCGATGTGGAACAGGCCGTGGTCGCACATCAGGACCCGCAGCAGGTCTGCGTCCTTCTTCAGCCGGGTCAGTTCCCGCATCCGGGCCATGTGTTCCCCGCGCTGCACATCGAGCAGCCGGTCGGCGTCGTCATCGAGCAACAAGGCGATCACCGTCTTGGCAAAGAGTTCGCTTTGCAAGGACTCCGACGGGACGTCGGGAGTGAATAGCCACTCGCGCACCCTGTCCTGGCCAGCCGCAGTAATCTCATACTTCTTGCGGTCCGGACCACCCCCGGTCTCCTCGCCCAGCGCCCGGATCAGCTCGTCACGGACCATCCGGGCCAGAGTGGAATACACCTGCCCAAAGGCCAAGGCCTTTCCGGCTCCGAAGTAGCGGTCATAAGAATGCTTGAGGTCATAGCCATAGCTCGGCTCGCGACTCAGGAGGCCGAGGAGGGTGAGAGAGTTATTCACACCTCCATCTATACACTGAGTGAATAGTGTGGCGCCAGCGTTGCCCCACATGGACATGGCCGCGTCGTGGCCGCGGCCAAGGCGCGGGCCACCTGGACCACCGGTATGACTCCGGGGAGCCATGCGCCCAACACGGCCAGCGCACTAGTCCAGGTTGTTACCCGCCGTTTCCGGCCCGCGTTTCCACTCTAAAATCCAAGACCCACGGCGTCCATTGGTCCGTACGGCGCCGGGGCGAGGCAGCCGACGCGGGCCGCCGGACGCCGCGCCGCAGGACGCTGGCATGATGAAGGCGTGACCATCACCAAGTCGATTCTCCTGTTCATCCTGGCTGCGGCCGCCGAAATCGGCGGTGCCTGGCTCGTGTGGCAGGCGGTCCGCGAGGGCAAGGACTGGTGGTGGGCCGGGCTCGGGGTCATCGCCCTGGGAATCTACGGCTTCGTCGCGACCCTGCAACCCGACGCCCACTTCGGCCGGATCCTCGCCGCCTACGGGGGCGTGTTCGTGGCCGGATCCTTGGCCTGGGGCATGATCTTCGATGGCTTCCG
>JBFGBS010000214.1:0-4712 GCA_041567475.1 Arthrobacter sp. | reverse complement strand
GCCAGAAATCGAGTCCGGAAGTGACGGACAAGGCGCCAAACGAGACCCCGTACAGGCCGGTGGCGATGCTGATCGAGAGTCCGATCCGTGCCGCCGGGGAGTGCCGGAGCCTCATCGGCGCAGTTCAGCCGATCGGGGCCGTAGTCGGGCGGGCGGGACGGGAGCGCGCAGGCTCCATGCCCACGCCGTCAACGGCACGTGGAGCGCGAGCCGCAGGGCATGCTCCGCACGCTGCCGCGAGGTGCTGCCAAGGGCTACCGCGCGGCGCGGCACGGACAGGCGGCGGACGAGGCTGATCATGGACAGGGCGGCCACGCAGCCTGCCGTGGCCCGCCGTGTCGCCGGGATCAGGAGCCCGACGGCGGCGCCTGCTTCGAGCAGTCCACTGACCGCCACCCACTCCTCGCGCGAGAGCACGGCGAAGGCCCCGTTGGGCCGCTGGCCCGAATCGTCGCGGCAGAGCATGTCCGGGACCGTCCCGACGTACTGTCCGGGTTCGTTGAAGTGCTTGCCGGCGTCGGCCAGCAGGACCGCGCTCAGGGCAGCCGCGGACAACGTCTGGGTGGCCCGGCCGGACCAGGGAATTGGCATGGAACCACTCAATCACAGCCGCCGGGCAGCCCGTAATCCGCCCGGTTGCGGGGCGGACGGCAGCTCACCGGGCGCTCTGGCTGCCGGCGGCGAGCCGGGCGAGGACCTTGGCGGGCCGGTTCGTGGTGATTTCCTGGACGCCGAGGTCACGGCAAAGGGCCACGTCCTCGTCCGAATCCACCGTCCACACCCGGACCCGGCGGCCGGCGTCCAGCCAGCGGCGAACCGTCCGGGGATGCTCCCGGACGTAGTCGATGCCGGGTCCGGCCAGGCCCGCGGCGCCGTGGTCCAGGATCCGTTCGGCCTCCGTCTGTGCTGCCTTCAAGACATTCGCCAGCGCCCCGGCGGTCAGGGCGCCCAATCCCAGCCCCTCCCGGATTTCCTGCACGTTGATGTCGTCCACCAGCTGACAGACGGCCCACGGCGGCACGGACTTCAGCAGGTGCTTGACGGACTCGGGGCTGAAACTCATAAAGGAGACCCGGACGTTCCCCAGCGCCGACGTCGCCGGGTCCCACCCCTCGGCCGTCAGCTGCTCCAGAACCCGGTCCTCCAGCTTGAGCTGATAGGGGCTGGGATGCTTGAGTTCGATGGCCAGCCCGATCTCCCGGCCGGCCGCGCGGAGGAGATCCAGCAGATCCGGCAGGGTCAGGAGCTGGTCGGATTTGCCGCCGTAGGCATCCGGGATCCTGGCGCCCTTCCAGGAGGAAAAGTCCAGCAGCCGCAGTTCCTGCATCGTACGGTCGGCGACCGGGCCGGTTCCGTCGGAGGTGCGGTCGAGGCTGGCGTCGTGCAGCAGCACCGCGTGCTGGTCCCGGGTGAGGTGGACATCGCACTCCACGCCGTCGGCGCCGTCGTCGATCGCCTGCAGGTAGGCGGCCCGGGTGTGCTCGGCGAAGGCCGCGCTCGAGCCCCGGTGGGCGTAGACCAGTGGGCGGGCCGCCTTCTCCTCTGTCGTCATGGTGTCACGTTAGCGGATGGCGCCTGCCGCCACGGGGCTAGGCTGGGCATATGCGGCTGAAGACTGAACAAAAAACACGGCACGACGGAACCGGGCCGGACGGTCCGGCGGGAACGCCGCACTCCGGGTCGGGCGGACGGGGAACCGCGGCGCCGGGAGACGCCGAGAAGGCTGCCGGGCTGCGCCGGATGAAGCTTCTGGCGCTGGTGCTGCTGCTGGTGATGGCCGTCATTTTTACGTTTGCCTTCGCCCTGCAGCGGCAGTACCCGTGGCTTGAATACGTCCGGGCCGCGGCCGAGGGCGGTATGGTCGGCGCCCTCGCTGACTGGTTCGCGGTCACGGCCCTGTTCAAGTACCCGATGGGTCTCAGGATTCCGCATACGGCCATCATCCCGAACCGCAAGGACCAGATCGGTGCCTCGCTGGGCGAGTTCGTGGAGACCAACTTCCTGTCCGCGCAGGTGGTTCAGGACAAGCTGGCCTCCGTGGATATCGCCCGGAAGGCCGGGGCGTGGCTGGCGGGGCCGGCGGGTCCGGACCGGGTGGCCAAGGAGGGGGCGGCCTTCATCCGCGGCGCGTTCAAGGTCCTCAATGACGACGACGTCCAGTCGGTGATCGAGGGGATGGTCCGCAAGCACCTGCTTGCTCCGCCCTGGGGTCCGCCGGTGGGCCGGATCGCGGAGCGGATCTTCGCCGACGGCCACCACCACACCCTGGTGGACCTGCTCGTGGACCGAACGGTGGACTGGGTGCGGGACAACCACGAAACAGTCAGCCGGCTGGTCTCGGACCGCTCACCGCAGTGGGTGCCCCAGTTCGTGGACGGACTCGTGGGCGACAAGGTCTACCTCGAAATCCTGAAATTCACCAAGGCGGTCCAGTCCGATCCGCAACACGAGGTCCGCCGCTCCATCGACACCTACCTGAACTCGCTGGCCCACGACCTGCAGCACGATCCCGTGATGATCGCCCGCGCGGAGGGCGTCAAGGCGCAGGTGCTGGGTGATCCGGAGGTCAGGGAACTCGCCTCCCGCACCTGGGGCACCATCAAGGCGGCGCTGCTGAGCGCCGTCGACGATCCGCACAGCGAGCTGACCATCAAATTCAAGGCCGCCATCCATGACTTCGGCACCCGCCTGGTGGTCGACCCGGAACTGGCCGGCAAGGTCAACGCGTGGATCGGCGACGCCGCCGGTTACCTCGTGACGACGTACCGCTCAGACATTGCCGGGATGATCTCCGAGACGGTGGCACGCTGGGACGCGGAAGAGACCTCGCAGAAGATCGAGCTGCAGGTAGGACGCGACCTGCAGTTCATCCGGATCAACGGCACCGTGGTCGGGGCCCTGGCTGGACTCGCGATCTTCACCATCGCGCACCTGATCTTCGGTTAACGCCGGGTCCGGGCCGGCGCCGGTTTTCACCGCCGAACCGACGGCTCAGGCAAACGGCTCCAGTTCCACGCCGGCGTCCTCCAGCGCGGCGCGCACGGCGCCGGCAAGACGGACGGACCCGGGAGTGTCCCCGGACAGGCACAGCGAGTCCGGCCGGATCCGGAGCACGGAGCCGTCCACCGCTTCAACTTCGCCCTGCACAGCGAGGCGGACGGCGCGTTCGGCGACCTCGGCGGCGTCGAGCAGCACTGCCCCGTCCTGCGCGCGGGGCATCAGGGTGCCGTCCGGGAGGTAGGCGCGGTCCGCGAAGGCTTCCTGGAATACCGGGTGCCCGGCATCGCGGGCGAAACCCAGGAGGGCAGACCCGGCGAAGCCCAGCACGGGGAGCCCCGGGTCGTAGGCCTGGACCGCGGCGATCACGGCGGAGGCCTGTTCGGCATCGCGCACCGTCCGGTCATAGAGTCCGCCGTGGACAGTGACGTAGTCGACCGAGGCGCCGACGGCGTGCGCCACGCCGTCCAGGGCGCCGAGCTGGTACAGGACCGCGCCGAAGAGGTCATCGAAAGTCATCTCCAGCGCCCGGAGGCCGAAACCGGCCAGGTCCGGGTACCCGAGCTGGGCGCCCACCGTAACGTTGAGGTCGAAGGCGGCACGGCAGGTGTCCAGCATCGTGACGGGATCCCCCGCGTGAAGCCCGCAGGCCACGCTGGCGCTGGTGATCAGCGGCAGCATGGCGGCGTCATCACCCTTTCTCCAGCTGCCGAAGGATTCGCCGAGGCCGGCACTAAGATCCATGAATTTCGCCTTCCAGCGTGTTGTTTGCGGCCGGGGTTCCGGCCCCGTCTCCTGCGGAGTCGTGCGGGACCGGACGCTCCAGGGCTGCGCCGTTTCCGCCGTTGGCGTCGGCCAGGAGCTCGCCCGGGATGGTGTCCGGGAGCGGGCCGAAGGCTTCCCGGGTGTTGGCCACGACGGCGCGGCCCATGACCTGGTTGCCTACGCCGCCCACCACGGCGCCGATGCCGAAGGGCAAGGCCCGTCCCAGCAGGAACGAACCCTGCCGCTTGAGCAGGCTGCGCAGGAAGGCCCGCTGGACCCAACCGCGCACCGTGCCCACGCCCGACTGGGGCGCGTTGCGGGCAAACGCCGAGCCCCAGGCCTGCGAGGCGCCCTTGCCCCGGCCGGCGGCCTGTCCACTGAGTGCGCTGAGCAGCTCGGTGCCCTCCTCGCCCAGGATGACCGCCATCACCAGGGTGCTGGCACGGTCCGGGTCCACCATCCGGATGCCGTGAAGTTCCGCCAATGATGTGGTGTAGAGCGCCGTGGCTTCCAGGAAGGCCACCGTGGCGGCCGCGGACAGGCCCAGGGCGGCCACCGTGCCGATCCCGGGGATCACGGCCGAGCCGCCCACGAGGGCGCCGCCGCCGGTGACGGCCAGGAGGTAATCCCGCTCCAGCTTCGCGGCGAGCTGCGACGCCGTCGCCTGCGGGTGGCGGCGCTGGAGCCGGCGGAGGTTGGCCAGGACCAGCGGCCGCTGTACGTCCACGGCGCGCAGGAGCAAAGTGTGGAGGCCCGGCTTGGGTTTGCCGTCGGCGTCGAACATCGCGTTATGGGCCGTTTTCTGGGCCATCCTCATCGCCGGGTTGCTGCGCTTGGCCATCGTTGCCTCTTCTGTCGAACCGGTGGTGTCCAGCCTTAACACTAGGCCACGGATTGCCGGTGGAAGAGGCCCTTGGCAGGCCGCGCGGGCAGATCAGGGCGGATGGCTG
>JBFGBS010000213.1:0-4735 GCA_041567475.1 Arthrobacter sp. | reverse complement strand
CTTCGGCCCTCTTTCGTCACTTCCATAGGTCCGTCGCCGGTGCGTGGTTTCATAGCCGCCATAAGGAATTTCCCCTCCATCAGTCCCGTGACATACCAGCCCGGCCGGGCTGCGTCCGCTTGGTCAATCAAGCAGCCCGGCCGTCTCCACGGAGTCCGCCCCGGCTGAAAAATCAGTCTGCTTCTTGTCCTTGCTTGGAATCCATTATCCCGTATCGCCCCGCCCGGAGCTAATCGTTGGACTTTCCCCGGCGCTGCGCAGGGCCGCGGACAGGGCCCGGAAAGGTGTCGCGCATCACGGCGGATAGTCGCCTCCGCCGGGCAGCTGCGCCCAGGCCCACAGCCATACAATCCAGACGATCTGCAGCAGCAGGAACATCAGGACAACCGTCCAGCGGTACGCCCGCGACCGTGAAATAAGCGCGGCGCCGAGTGCCAGCGGGAACAAGGGCAGGAGCATCCTGAACGTACTGGTCTGGGGGTGCAGGAACGCGAGCAGATACGCGAGGTAACATCCGCACCAGAGCCGGAGCTCGAGCCCGAGTTCCTTCACCGGGCGGGACATCAGGAGCAGGGCGAACGCTGCGGCGAACAGAAACGGGGCGATGAGTCCCAGCACCGGACCAAAGAGCAGCGTCCCGGTTTCGAACCAGGGTTCGAACGGCACCAGGCCGCCTCCCCGCCAGGCGGTCTCCGTCTTGGTGTACGCCGCGATGTCTCCGGTGGCTGCCCACGCGATTACCGGCCACAGCACGGCCGCGGCGCTGCTGACCGCCGCCAGCGCGGCGAGCCGCCAGAGCTGGACGGTCGTGTGCACAACGCCGTCCTCCCCGATGGGCGCACGGGTCCCGCGGCCGGCACGGAACTGCCACAGGCGGAACAGGAAAAGCAGCATCATCATGGCCGCGAAGGGAACACCGGTGGGACGGGACAGACACATCAGCAGGACGACCGGCATCGCCCACACGTACCGGCGCTGAAGCACCAGCAGCAATGCCGTGCTGAGCAGGAGCAGGTTCAGGGACTCGGCGTACGGCACCTGCAGGACAGCCGCGACCGGAAAAGTTGCAAAGAAGCCTGTTCCCCACAATGCCGCCGGGTGCGCGGCCCTGAGCCGGAACAAGCGGTAGATCACCAGGGCCGCACCGGCTCCGGAGACCATGGCGATGGCCGTCAGCGACCATTCCGGCCCCGTTCCGGTCACCCCTGACAGCAGCCGCCCCAGCACCGGAAACAGCGGGTAGAAGGCCCACGCGTTTTCCTGGACCTGGCCGGCGGCGTTGACCGGCAGGACCGCCGGCCAGCCGTTCCGGAGTGCCTCGCCATACCAGCGCGCATCCCAGATGTTGATGAAACTCCAGTAGTCCGGCCGGGCCGGACCCCACGGGTTGATGCCCTGGTGCAGGGCCGCGGCCATGAAGACCAAAGCGCTCACGAGCCGCGCCGCGAGGTAGATGCCGCTGACCTGGACCCACCAGGGCCACCGGGCCAGGCGCGCGCCGACGGCAGCGAACCGGCGTCCGGCGGTCACCTCCGCCGCGGTCCCGGCGCCCGGCCCTTCGGACACCGTCGTCGGTTCATTCGCCCACGTCACGGACGCTCCTCCGACGGCGGACGGAGCTCTGCCAAGGCCTCCCGCAGGCGCTCGATCTCGCGGTCCTTTGTGGCGATCTGCTCGCGCAGGTCGTCCAATACCTGGTCGACCTGGTCCATGCGGTAGCCGCGCAGTCCGACGGCGAAGCGGAGCCGGTCAATATCGGACGGTGTCGCGGCGGCGGGCAGGAGGACGGGCGGCAGGGACGCCACGGGATCGTCGAAGCCGTCTTCGAAGCCCCCGTTCCCCCGCTTGGCGGCGCGGCGCCGTCGGGCAATTCTCGATGCCGGCCCCGCGCCAAGGAGGCCGGCCACGCCAAGCAGGGCAATAGCAAAAAAGACCAGGAAGAGACTCACCAGTCCATCGTGCCAGATCGGCGGAGCCGGACGGATCAGGCCCGTGCGCCGTTGTTCCCGGCGCCCGTGCCGCCGGGATTGTGGTGGCGGGCGGCGCCCTCGACCACGAGGGCCACGGCTTCTGCCGGATCGTCGACCACCTGGATCAGATCAAGGTCCTCCGCCGATACCATGCCTTCCGCCACGAGGGTGTGGCGGATCCAGTCCACCATGGGTCCCCAGAACGCCGAGCCCAGCAGCACGATCGGGAAGGATGTCACCTTCCGGGTCTGGACCAGGACCATCGCCTCGAAAAGCTCATCCAGGGTTCCCAGCCCGCCGGGCAGCACGATGAAGCCTTGGGCGTATTTGACGAACATCGTCTTCCGGGCGAAGAAGTACCGGAAGTTGATGCCAAGGTCCACCCATTGGTTCATGCCCTGCTCGAAGGGCAGTTCAATGCCCAGGCCCACGGAGACACCGTTGCCCTGGACGGCGCCCTTGTTGGCGGCTTCCATTGATCCGGGGCCGCCGCCGGTGATGACCGCGAGTCCGGCCTCGGCCAGTTTCCGACCGACCTCCACCCCGAGTTCGTAGTTGGCGCTGCCCGGAGACGTCCGGGCGGAGCCGAACACGCTGACGGCCGGACCGAGGTCCGCGAGCGCGCCGAAGCCTTCCACGAACTCACTCTGGATCCTCAAGACCCGCCACGGATCCGTATGGACAAACTGGCCCGGGCCCTTCGTGTCCAGCAGCGTCTGGTCGGACATCGTGACCCTGGCCTGCTTGCGCCGCAGCTCAAGCGGTCCCTTATGCCGGATGCCGTTGGACGATTCGCGGGATTCCCGCGCGGGCTTCCCGGCGGAATCTTGGCCTGCTGTGGGCTGCGGGTCGGTATTCATCCCCATAGGCTAGCGCGGAACTGCACCCCCGCCCGCCCGGCGCGGCGACCTGCCCCTCCCGTCATGTGCTCGCTGACCTGCAGGTATCTCTTGGATCACGATCTCCTAAATCAGACGTGATTGGGGTCATACCGGGCTAAAGTTCGCTAGATTCGTCCTATGACTACTAAAGTGCCCGGCGACGCGCTCGTCTCCCTGAAAGCCGTGAATAAGCACTATGGCCAGCTTCACGTACTCAAGGACATCAATCTCCACGTCCGAAAAGGCGAAGTCGTTGTTGTGATCGGACCGTCCGGGTCCGGCAAATCAACGCTCTGCCGTGCCATCAACCGGCTCGAGACGATTGACGACGGAAGTATTTCCATCGACGGCAAGGAATTGCCGGCCGAAGGCAAGGATCTGGCCAAACTCCGGGCCGACGTCGGCATGGTCTTCCAGTCCTTTAACCTCTTCGCGCACAAAACCATCCTGGAAAACGTCACGCTCGGTCCGATCAAGGTCAAGGGCGAAGACAAGGCCACGGCCGACAAGGAGGCCATGACGCTGCTGGAGCGAGTCGGCGTCGGACACCAGGCGCCGAAACTTCCGGCCCAGCTCTCCGGCGGCCAGCAGCAGCGCGTCGCCATTGCGCGCGCCCTGGCGATGAAGCCTAAGGTCATGCTCTTCGACGAGCCGACGTCGGCACTCGATCCGGAAATGATCAACGAAGTCCTCGACGTCATGATCCAGCTGGCCAAGGAAGGGATGACCATGATTGTGGTCACCCACGAAATGGGCTTCGCCCGCAAGGCCGCGGACCGCGTGGTGTTCATGGCGGACGGTGAAATCATCGAGGACGAAACGCCCGAGGAATTCTTCACCAACCCCAAGACCGACCGCGCCAAGGACTTCCTGTCCAAGCTGCTGACCCACTAATTTTTCCCGTTCTGGAAAACCCGGCCGCCGCGAGGCGTCCGTTCAATGAAAGGAATGTCATGAAGGCATTTATCACCCGGCGCAAATCCCTCCTGGTTGCGGCAACTGCTGCCGTAGCCCTGAGCCTGAGCGCCTGCGGCGGCGGCGGCACCGGCACGGGCGGCGACGCTCCCGTTGCCGACGCACCGAGCTTCGCTGCCGATACGACCATGGCCAAGCTTTCATCCGCCGGCAAGATCACCGTCGGCACCAAGTTCGACCAGCCGCTCTTCGGCCAGAAGGGCCTGGACGGCAAGCCTGTCGGTTTCGACGTGGAAATCGCCAAGCTGATCGCCGGCAAGCTCGGCATCTCCGCCGACAACATCGAGTGGGTGGAGACGGTCTCGGCCAACCGCGAGGAGTTCATCAAGCAGGGCAAGGTCGACATCATCGTCGCGACCTACACGATCAACGACAAGCGCAAGAATGAAGTCGACTTCGCTGGCCCGTACTACGAGGCCGGCCAGGCGCTGATGGTGAACAAGGACAACACGACCATCACCAAGCCCGAGGACGTCCGGGGCAAGAAGGTCTGCTCCGTGACCGGGTCCACCCCCGCCGGCACGATCGTGGATGAGTACGGAGCCGAGCTCGTCCCCGCCTCGACGTACGCCGCCTGCCTTGAGCCGCTGCGCAACAAGCAGGTCGAAGCCATCACCACCGACAACGTCATCCTCGCCGGCTTCGTCGACAAGGAGCCGGAAGCTTTCAAGCTCGCCTCTGACGAGACCTTCACCAAGGAGCCCTACGGCATCGGCCTGAAGAAGGGCGATGACGCGTTCCGGGCCTGGATCAATGATCAGCTCGAGGAACTCGCCAAGGAAAGCCTGTACAAGAAGGCCTGGGAAGACACCGCCGGCACGGTCATCAAGACCGCCCCGGAGCTGCCTGAGCTCAACCGCTACTAGCCAGGCGCGGCGGCTGCCGGTGACCGTGTCCAGCACGGCACCG
>JBFGBS010000212.1:0-4738 GCA_041567475.1 Arthrobacter sp. | reverse complement strand
TGGCTCGCGCCGACTAGCCGTGGAAATCCGCGAGGTAGTGCTCTACGTCGAGGGCGGCCACGCAGCCGGATCCGGCTGCCGTGATGGCCTGACGGTAGGTCGGGTCGATCACGTCACCGGCAGCAAAAACGCCCTTGATGCTGGTCTTGGACGTTCGGCCGTCTACGGCAATTGTTCCCTCGGGTGTGAGGTCCAGTACGTCCTTGACGAGGTCCGTGCGGGGATCGTTACCGATCGCAACGAACACGCCCGTAACCGCCAGTTCCGACTCCGTGCCGTCGAGAAGGTTCTTCAGGCGCAGGCCGGTGACCTTCTCCTGGCCAAGGACGTCCTCAACGCCGCTGTTCCACACGAAGCTGATCTTCTCGTGTGCGAGTGCGCGGTCGGCCATGATCTTCGAGGCCCGGAGGGTGTCGCGGCGGTGCACTACGGTGACCGATTTGGCGAACTTGGTGAGGAACAGGGCTTCCTCCATGGCTGAGTCACCGCCGCCAATGACGGCGATGTCCTGGTCCTTGAAGAAGAAGCCGTCGCAGGTTGCGCACCAGCTGACGCCGTGGCCGGAGAGCCGCTTCTCATTCGGCAGGCCCAGCTCCCGGTACGCGGAGCCGGTGGAGAGAATGATGGCCCGGGCACGGAAGGTCTCCCCCGTGGCGATGGTCACCGTCTTAATATCGCCGGCGAGGTCGAGTTCGGTGACGTCCTCAAACTGGATCTCCGTGCCAAACCTGGCGGCCTGCTTTTCGAAGTTCTCCATCAAGTCCGGTCCCATGATGCCTTCGGGGAATCCCGGGTAGTTCTCGACGTCGGTGGTGTTCATCAGTTCGCCGCCGGCAGTGACCGATCCGGCCAGGAGCAGCGGCTTCAGGTTGGCCCGTGCGGTGTACACCGCGGCGGTGTAGCCAGCCGGGCCGGAGCCGACGATGATGACATCACGTACGTCAGACGCGGTGTTTTCTGCGTTGCTCACGGGACGGTGAACCTCTTCCTTATTGGATGCGCCCGCCTTGATGGCCGGCCACATGGCACAACTAGTGCCGGGTCTTGAATATTCCGGCCGGATAGTGGCGCCACAACAGGGCGCCACTATTCAGGCTACCGGCTAACCGGTCAGGCCCCCGAAACCTGGCATGCGTTACGAGCGGGTCACTGAACTTTGATCTCGGCCAGGCGAAGCCCGAAACCGTAGCGGGTCTTGGGCGCGGCCAGTTTGGGCAGCGACTTGATGGACACGATCACGTACTCGGCCGTGACAGGTTCCTGCAGGGGGATCTTCAGCTCCGGCGAGGTGAAGCTGTTGCTGCCGACCTGCTTGGCTCCCTCCAAAGAGGGTTTGCTGTTGGTGAAGACGCTGATGTTTCCACCGGAAGCGCCGAGCTGACTCAACGTGATGGAGGAGACTTTGGAGCTCTTCTGAAGCTTCACAACGAGCGGGACCTCACTCGCGAGGCCTCCCCAGTTATCCGTGGCGAACTCCATATCGGACCAGTAGCTGGCACCGTTCCCGTCAAACGTCTTCGCCAGATCACGGTCGTAGGTGGCGGCGAAGTCGAAGTCACCCAGCCGCGTGACATCGGCAATTACGGGCGGTCCCGCCGGGGCCGCGGTGGCGCTCGGCGACGCGGAGTCCTGGGTTGCGTCCGGCGAGGGCGCCGGCGTGTCCGCGGCGGAGGTCGGCGCCGGATTGGACTGCGGGGTACTCCGGAAGAGACTGCCCAGGTTCGTCACGGCGAAAACGAGTCCGACCACCAATACGGCGGCCAGCAGACCGCCTACGAGCCAGCGCATGGACCGGGGCTCACGCGGGGCGTCGTCGTCGTCCTCGTCGTCGTCGCGGAACTCATTATTCGCCGGGGACTGGACGGTCCGGGCCGAGGCAGGG
Organism: Arthrobacter sp.; assembly: GCA_041567475.1. Taxonomy (GTDB): domain Bacteria; phylum Actinomycetota; class Actinomycetes; order Actinomycetales; family Micrococcaceae; genus Arthrobacter. The sequence goes on along the minus strand of JBFGBS010000212.1, from coordinate 2,856 downwards.
AAGTTGACCGGGGCACGGTCTTCCGTGTCCGGGGTATCGGGCGCAGCAGGGGCGGGTGCCGGGGCATGTCCCGGTGCGGCCACCTGTTCACCCTCGCCGGTGTCGACGTCGGAATAATCTTCAGGCTGCCACAGCGAGACTTTGGGCTTCGTGGCCGCTGTCACCGCTGCCGCTTCGGTGGCCGGCGGCTCGGGGCGGCGGGCCGCCCCGTTCTGGACCGGCTGGGGCGCCGTCGCGTTGGCGGCTGCCTTCTGCGCCGCCGGGCGCGCAGCACCGTGGGGTTTGGTCTCCGGGGATTTGGCGGTTCCGCCAGCCGGGCTGCCCGCGGGGGCATTCTTTTTGGCCGCGCCGTTATTCGCACTATTGGCGGCAGCGCCCGACGAAACGGCCGCGGCGGCCGCGCCACCGGCTCCGGTGGAAGTTTCAGCGGGGGCTGCAGGCGGCTTCGGGGGGGCGCCGGCCGGCCGGTCGGCCGGGACCGGGCGTGCATCGGATTTCGGAACGGGCACGGGCCGGGGCGCCGGGGCCTGGTGGGCCTGCCCATAGTCGATGTACCCGGCGTCGACATCCTCGTCGTCATACAGGCCGTCGTAGGTCTCGGGTTCGTTGGACCGCGGCTGTCCAAAGATCTCGCTGCCGAGGGTGTCCGTGAAAAACGGCTCCACATACGGCGGATTCGGCGGCACCACCAGATCCAGCAGATCGGCGGCCGACGTGTGGTTCGTAATCAGGTACGTGGCGGAGTCACTGACATTCAAGTCGAGGATCTGGACGCTGCCGGGCCGTTCGCCGGTGGCGACTTCACGCGCACTGCGCGCCACCTGATCTGCGTTGCCGGGTCCGGCAACGAGGATGCTCACGGCACGGTTCAGTACTTGGTCCACACCGTCCAGCACCAGATCCTGGTCATGCGAGGTCAGAACGGCGGCAATGACCTTGTAGCGGCCGCCAAGTACTGATCCGACATCGATCGGGTGGGACACGGGCTCCTCCTAGGCTGTCAGAAAATTGCTGGCCATGATCACTGCATGAGTGATCGCACGTCCCCCGGCAACGCGGCGGACGGCTGGGCTGCAAGTCCCTTCTTAGTCTTCGATCCTAGCCGATTCAGTGTCTGCGCTGCGGGAGCGCGGCTGGCTGCGGCCGGGTGTTCATCACTTTTTCTTCTTTTTCCGGCCAAACGGAAACGAGGGGTTGTGGCCGGCCGGGCCCTGGTAGGTCCGCCGGCCGGGCAAGGGAATTCCGTCGCGTCCCGGACGGCCCTGGGCAGTCGACGGCAGGTCTTCCTCCGGCAGGTAGCCGCCCGGCGGTCCTGACGGGCGCCCGTAGGAGGAATCGCCGACGTCGGGACCGGCACGGAAGGACGCCGAATCGAATTCGCCTGATATCCGCGGAATCAAGCCGGTATCGACGGAGACGGTGGCCCGTTCCGGTGCCGTCCGGGCGACGGCGGCACCCGCGGTGGGCGTTTCGACGGGCGCCGGGGCAGGGCCACGCCCGAGCCTGCCCAGCAGCGGCTGGAGCAGGTCCTGGAGTTCCGTGACCCGGAAGAGCTTCAGCAGGAAGAAATAAGCAGCCAGCATCACGGGGCCGACGACGGCGATCGTCACCAGTGCGGCGATGCGGCTGCTCCAGGCGAATCCGTCTGCGGTGTAGCTGCCCAGCAGCCACAGGGCCAGGGCCCCGGCGACGGCCGATCCCACGGCGGCATAGCCCATGCGGATGTAGGAGTTCATGACCCGCGGGCCGTCCAGGTGTCCGAGGAGGCGCCGCAGGAAGACGGCGCTGACCAGTACCGAGAGGATGTTTCCGCCGGTATAGAGGATGGCGATGGCGAAGATGATCTGGTCGACGGGCAGGAACTGGATCGCGAAGGCGGACACCAGGTTGACCAAGGCAAGGACGAGTTGGATGAAGAAGGGGGTCCTGGCGTCCTCGTTGGCGTAAAAGACCCGGGACATCATGAAATTCGCGCTCATGAACGGGGTGCTCAGGGCAAGGATCGTCAGCGTCTGGGCGAGCATGGCGCCGTCCTGCCGGTCTCCGCCGGAGAAGAACATGCCCAGCGGGCCGGCGAGGGCAAACAGGGCCAGGGCCCCGAAGACCGTGGCCACGGCCATGGTCCGCAGGCCGTGGGACAGGGCGTTCCGGAGTTCTGCGCGGTTTCCGTCCTGCGAGGCCCGGGTCATCCGGTTGAACAGCACGGTGGCGAGGGACAGCGCAATGATCGAGTGCGGCAGCAGGTAGAGCTGGCTGGCGACTTCGAGCACCGCGTTGCCGGGCAGGGTATCCGCTGCGGGGTCACCCGCGCGCTCCAGCCGGAGGCGCTCCGCGCCCGGGATGGTCGCAATGCGCATCACATAGAGGAAGGCCAACTGCCCGACGGCGGCGGTGGCCAGCGTCCAGACGCTCAGTCTGGCCGCCTGCCCCAGCCCGACTCCGCGCCAACCGAAGCGCGGCCGAAGACCGAGCCGGAGCCGGAAGACCGGGATCAGCAGGATGGCGGTCTGGCTGATGACGCCGATGGTGGAGACTCCGGCCACCAGGAACGTCTGGAGAGGCCCCCAGTTATCCAGGGTGTGCGGGTTGGCGACATTCGCGCCCAGAATCGCGATGAACATGCCGAGGCCGGCAATGGCCACGATGTTGTTCAGGATCGGGGCCCACATGGCGGGCCCGAACGCGCCGTTGGCGTTGAGGACCTGGGTCAGGAGTGCGTAGAGGCCATAGAAGAAGATCTGCGGGAGGCACCAGAACGCAAAGGACACCGCGAGGGATTTCTGCTGCGGCGAGTAGCCCTGGGTGGTGAGTTCGATGATCCAGGGCGCCAGCAGGGTCACCAGGAGAGTCAGGGTC
>JBFGBS010000211.1:0-4784 GCA_041567475.1 Arthrobacter sp. | reverse complement strand
TTCAGCGGTCAGGCCGAGGTCCGCACCCCGGAGTGCCTCGTCACGGACGTGGATCGCGCTGCCCGCACCCATTGCGAGCGACTTGCGGATCGTGGCCGTGGCACCCTCGGGAGCGAGGAAGAGGACTGCGACCTCGGTGCCATCGTGGGCGTCGGCGTACGTCAGCGCCAGCTCCAGGGCCCGCTCACCGATCTCGTCAATGACTGCCTCGCTGGCCTCCCGATCGGCGAGCCCTGTTTCCAGGTTCAGCTTTCGATCCCCATACGTGTCGGGGACCTCCTTGACTAGGACGATTATCTTCATCGATGGCTCTTCCTGTGGCGGGCGCGCCTCGTCAGTGAAACGCGTCGGATCTCCCCTGAGTCTACGAAAGTACGGCCCGTCCTGCCGGTAAGGGCAGATAACAACCTTCACGAGCGCGCTGCCCGGCCGGAATCGACGTACTTTCAGCCATACTTTTAGCCGTCCGGTGGCCATTTCCGCGGGCGCGTGTTCTCACTAAACTGGGACGCATGACCGAGCAGGATCCGGTCCCGTCCAGGGCCGCGGCGGCGCCCGCCGGCGGCGCAGGACTGACTGAGGGATTGGCCGTCACCCCGTCGCGGGCGGCGGACGGTGAGGCCCCGCGCCTGGTCGATCCCGACGTCGTCGACACCTCGCTGCGCAGTCCGGCACAGCGGTCCCGTACCTTCGCCGGGATCCTGGTGAACACCGCCCTGGCCAACATCACGACCAGCTACCTGTGGTTCGCCCTGACGTTCTGGGCGTACCTGGAGACCCGCAACGTGATCGCCACCGGGGTGATCGGCGGCGCGTACATGCTGCTGCTCGCCCTTTCCAGCATCAGCTTCGGCACGTTCGTGGACCGCTACCGCAAGCTGGCCGTGATGCGCTTCGCAGCCGGCTTCACGCTCGTGATGTTCGTGCTGGCCGGAGTGATGTTCCTGCTGACGCCCGCCGCGAACATGCTGGACCTGACGCAGCCATGGTTCTGGATCTTCGCGGTGATCATCCTGGTCGGTGCGGTGGTGGAAAACATGCGCAACATCGCCCTGTCCACCACCGTCACTATCCTCATCGAGCCGGATCGGCGGGCCAACGCCAACGGGCTGGTGGGCATGGTGCAGGGCCTGATGTTCATCGTCACCTCGGTCCTCTCCGGGCTCTCGGTCGGGCTGCTGGGCATGGGCTGGACGATCCTCGTGGCCCTGGTACTCACGGCGCTGGCCTTCGCGCACCTGCTCACGCTGCGCATGCCCGAGGAAGTTCGCGCGGCGGCCACGGACGCGCACGGCGGATTCGACCTGCGCGGTTCCGTCGCCGCCGTGCTGGCCATCGCCGGGCTCTTCGCGCTGATCCTGTTCTCCACGTTCAACAATTTCATCGGCGGCGTCTACATGGCGTTGATGGATCCCTACGGCCTGGAGATGTTCCCCGTGGAGCTGTGGGGGACCTACTTCGCACTCGGCGCCACGGGGTTCATCGTGGGCGGCGCGCTGATCGGCAAGTTCGGGCTCGGGGCCAACCCGCTGCGCACCATGCTCATCGCGGTGATCCTGATGGGGGTCCTCGGCGCGGTGTTTACCGTGCGGGAGTGGGCATGGCTGTACATCGCCGGCATCTGGCTCTACCTGGTGCTGGTGCCGTTCGTGGAGGCCGCCGAGCAGACAGTCATCCAACGGGTGGTGCCCCTGCCTAAGCAGGGCCGGGTGTTCGGCTTCGCCATGGCGTTCGAGGCCGCGGCGGCGCCGGTCACCGCATTCCTGATTGCACCGATCGCGCAGTTCTGGATCATCCCGTACGCGCGGTCCGCTGAGGGTGCCGCCCAGCTGGCCCCGCTGCTGGGCGAAGGCACCTCCCGCGGCATCGCCTTGGTGTTCCTGATCGCCGGGATCATCCTGATCGCGGCCGCGCTGCTGGCCTTCCTGGCCCCGGTCTACCGCCGGGTCTCGGCGTCGTACGCGCGGGCGGCGGCGGCGGCGCCGGGGACGGCGGACGCGGACTCCTCAGCCACTGAATAGGCAGAATGCGCCCGTCACCCCCGGCCGCCTGTTCGACGCCGGGAGCCGCGGGTATCGTGGGCAGCACCCGTCCCCCTAGAGAGTGGAGCACCAGATGCAGCTCGGCGCGTTTTCGATCAGTCTCGCCGTCAAGGACATCGCGGCGTCCGTGGCGTTCTACGAGAAACTTGGGTTCAGCCGATCCGGGGGCGATATCACCCAGAACTGGGCGATCCTGAAGAACGGCGAAACCGTGATCGGGCTCTTCCAAGGGATGTTCGAGCAGAACATGCTCACGTTCAACCCGGGCTGGAACCAGAACGCCGAGCCGGTGGATCAGTTCACCGATGTGCGCGACCTCCAGCGGGAACTCAAGGCCAGGGGCATCGAGTTTGTTTCCGAGGCGGAGGAAGGCACCACCGGCCCGGCGAGCTTCGTCGTCGTGGACCCGGACGGGAACCCGGTGCTCGTCGATCAACACCGCTGATCAGCGGGACAGCGCATTCTTCTTTAGAAGCGGTCATGAGGGAACCCTCATGACCGCTTCATTGTCACCTCATGCTCCTCGTTGACGCTGGAGATATGACCTCGCGCCGCGCTCAGTACCCTCCGTGGCCCTGCCCCGTCCCCGTGTCTATCGACGACGAGGCCGGCACAACCTGGCAGATCCGCCGCGCGTGGCCCGAGAGGACGCCGGGAGAATACGTGTTGGAAGTTCTGACCCCGGGACAGCCCGGTGTTCGGGGCGCCCACCTGCGCCAAGGGCATTTTGACCTTGTCCCGCTGGACGATCCGGGGCTTCCCGCCTTGCGGACGGAAGCGCTACGGGGCGAAGTCGTTTCGTATATGCCCTATAAACGGGCGGTCATCCGGACGGACGAGGGCTACGTCAAGATTTTTCCGGCCGGCAGCGCCGGCGCAGCCGCCGAGCGTTGCGCGCAGATGGACATCCTGCTGGATGCCGGCAACTTCGCAACCCCCAGAATCCTCCGCCGGCGATCCCCGGACGTCATCGTTTTCAGCGCCATTCCGGGACCGACGCTGAACGAGCTCGGGGAAAACGGCGCCACAACGGGCGATGGGTTGTTCGCGGCCATGTGGGAGGAGTGGTCGCGCGCCTGGGTCGCCCAAGTGGGAGGCTCCTACGGCCGCGCCGCACAAGGCGTGCTCGACAGCCTTCCGCTCCGCTCGGCAGAGGTGGAGGCAACGCGACTGCAGCGATGCGTGCACCGCTGGCTGCGTCAAAACAAAAGCGCCCGGGAGATGTCGCCGCACCGCAGAACCATGCGCGCCTGGGCCGAGGAAATCACAACGAACCTGCTGCGAACGCCACCGGATCCCGTGGTCTGGTCTCACGGGGACCTTCACAACAGGCAAATCATCGCCACGAACAGCTCAACCCCGCTCGGCTTGCTGGACTTCGACGCAACAGTCCGGGCCGAGGCCGCCCTCGATCTGGCCAAACTGGACGTCCGTTTGGAGCTTGACCTGCGGCAGGACCGTACGACGCCGGCACGGTATCTGACCGCCCACACCCAAGTGCTGGCCGTCGCCGAGGAACTCCACGTCAGCCCGGCCCGGTTCCATGCCTACTCGGACGCCATCTGGCTTCGCCTGGCAGCCTCTCCGCTGCCCGCGCGCTGGTCAGTGGCCCTCGCCGTTCTCAAAGATCCGGCACAGCACGAAGAGGCCGGCTCCAGCGCCACCCTGCGCGCTTAGGCTCAGCGGGCCAGCGCGTTCTTCTTCCGGGAGCTGATCGCCGAGACCTGCCCGCAATTGGAGCAGGTGATGCGGAAAGACCTGGACATGGTGAACACGGGTATGAAGAACAGCGTGAATTTCGAGGCCCGCTCTTCGAGGTGATGATGGACCACCAGCCCGCAGGCCTGGCATGTCGCCGTGCGTCCCGGCAAGGGACGCAGAACGGTCTTGAGACCAAAAAGAAGAAGCATGTTAGTACCGTCCAAACGGAATAGAACCTGCCCGGAACCCGCGGAGGGGGCATCCCGAACTCATCGAGGATGCTGGACTTAATACTAACCATGCTTACTATATTTGGTGTCACACGATGCCTGCTGCGGTCACAGACCCGCAGGGCTGGGAACACCGAAGGAGAACCATGAAGGTCCCGGAAGCGCGCGGACCCGTCAGTGACGGGCTGCTGAGGATCCTTGCCGGCCAACCGGACGCCGATCCGGCAGCGCAGGCGCGCCTGCTCGAGCTGGCCTCGGCGCAGGTGCACCTCGTCGACGACATCCTGGCGGACGAGGACATCCAGCTGGCCCTGTTCTGCCTCTACGAGCTGCACTACGGCGGCCTGGACAGGGTGGACGACCGGTGGGAATGGAACCCGGACCTGATCCGGATCCGCCAAGTGCTGGAGGCGCCCTTCGAGACGGCCCTGCGCGCCGCGGCCAGCCAGTACGCCGCGCACCTGAACCTCACCCCCGGAAAGCCCCTGGACAGCGATGACGTCGCGGACCTCCTGTTCGAACTCGCCGCCCTCGACACCGGGCCCAGCATGGCCCGCCACGTCGCCAAGCGGGCGACCCTCGATCAGCTCCGGGAATTCCTGATCCACAAGTCCATTTACCAGCTCAAGGAAGCCGACCCGCACACGTGGGCGATCCCGCGCCTGACTGGACGGGCCAAGGCCGCGCTCGTGGAGATCCAGGCCGACGAGTACGGGGGCGGTGACCCGGACCGGATGCACAGCGCCCTGTTTGCCCGGACCATGCGCGGACTGGACCTGGAGGACCAGTACGGCGGCTACGTCGATGCCGT
>JBFGBS010000210.1:0-4790 GCA_041567475.1 Arthrobacter sp. | reverse complement strand
CGCAATTCGCAACGCCAGCGCCCCGCCCATGGACAGGCCCGCCACCACGACGTAGTCACACTCCGCCGCGAGCTCCAGGTAAGCGGCGTCCACGGCCTCGTGCCAGTCCTGCCAGCGGGTGTCCGCGAGTTCCTGCCAGCTGGTGCCGTGCCCGGGCAGCAACGGCATCCGCACGGCGTAGCCTGCCCCGGCCAGCGACCGGGCCCAGTCCCGGACACCATGCGGGCTGCCGGTGAAGCCGTGCGACACCATAACGCCTGCGCGCGGGCCGGTGCCGGTAAACGGGCTGCTCAAGGGGGAGTGGTCAGGGCGGCTGCTCATCGGGCCTCCGCGGGGGCCGCATGCCCGTCCGGCATGGCGCGGGCGGGCAAGATACTTCCAGTCATATGCTCATCGTGTCACTCATGGGCGCTAAGTCACTAGAGTAGGGTGTCATTGAAATCCCGGCCGGAGCTGACGGCGGCCGGCAGAGCGCCTTCCGGAGAGGGACCCCGTGTTTTATTGGTTCATGAAGACCTTCGTATTGGGGCCGGTGTTGAAATTGCTCTTCCGGCCTTGGGTCAAGGGGCTGGACAACGTACCGGCTGAAGGCGCAGCCATTCTGGCGTCCAACCATTTATCCTTTTCGGACTCCATTTTCATGCCGCTCATGGTGCCGCGTCCGGTCGTCTTCCTGGCGAAATCGGAATACTTCACCGGCACCGGAATCAAGGGACGGCTGACTGCGGCCTTCTTCCGGCTCACCAACCAGCTGCCCATGGACCGGTCCGGCGGGGCCGCCTCCGCGCTCTCGCTCGACGCCGGGGGACATGTGCTGGCGAGCGGTTCGCTCCTGGGCATCTACCCCGAGGGGACCCGAAGCCCGGACGCCCGGCTCTACCGGGGAAAGGTCGGCGTCGCCCGGCTCGCCCTGCAGAGCCGTGTCCCGGTGATACCGGTGGCAATGATCGGGACGGACAAGGTCCAGCCGATCGGCAAACGCGTGCCGAACATCCGGCGCATCGGGATGATCTTCGGTGAGCCGATGGACTTCAGCCGCTACTACGACAGGGCGGATGACCGGGACGTCCAGCGGTCGGTGACCGACGAAATTATGTATGAACTGATGCGCCTTTCCGGCCAGGAATATGTCGACGAGTACGCCGCCGTCGTCAAGCTCCGGCTCGCCGGGAAAGCCGAGGGCCAGGGGCCCGCGGCACCCGAACCCGGTGAGGGGCCGAAGGCGCCTGGGAGCGTGTGACGGCGGCGGGAGCGCCGATGACGGGGACGCGACGCCGATTCCCTGCCGGGGCAACTATCCTTAGAGGGTGACCGAGCTATCTGAGAAACCAGTTTCCCCGCTGACCACCACCGCCCAGAGCGGCGCCGCAGACTATCCAGGATTGGACCACTGGCGCGAACTTCCCGCATCGCAGCAGCCCGCATGGTCGGACAAGGCCGTCTTCGAGGCTTCCGTCAAGGAACTCTCCATCCTGCCGCCCCTCGTATTTGCGGGCGAAGTGGACGTCCTGCGCGAACGGCTGGCCGCAGCTGCCGAGGGCAAGGCGTTCCTGCTCCAGGGCGGCGACTGCGCAGAGACCTTCGAAGCCGCGACGGCGGACAAGATCAGTGCACGTGTCCGGACCATCCTGCAGATGGCCGTGGTGCTGACCTACGGTGCGGCGATGCCGGTCATCAAAATGGGCCGCATGGCAGGCCAGTTCGCCAAGCCCCGTTCCTCCAACGACGAGACACGCGATGGCGTCACGTTGCCCGCTTACCGCGGCGACATCGTCAACGGCTACGATTTCACCCCGGAATCCCGCGCGCACGACGCTAGCCGGATGCTCAAGGCCTACCATACGTCGGCCTCCACCCTGAACCTGATCCGTGCGTTCACGCAGGGTGGCTTCGCTGACCTGCGCCTTGTGCACCAGTGGAACAAGGGCTTCACCGAGAACCCCGCGCATGCGCGCTACGAGTCGCTGGCCCGCGATATTGACCGTGCGATCCAGTTCATGGCGTCCTGTGGCGCGGACTTCGAGGCGCTCAAGCGGGTGGAGTTCTACGCCAGCCACGAGGCGCTGCTGCTCGACTACGAGCGCGCCCTGACCCGCATCGATTCGCGCAGCGGCCTGCCCTACGACACCTCCGGGCACTTCCTGTGGATCGGTGAGCGCACGCGCGAGCTGGACAACGCCCACGTTGATTTCCTCTCCCGCGTCCGCAACCCCCTCGGCGTCAAGCTGGGGCCCTCAACCAGCGGCGACGACGCCCTGCGCCTGATCGACAAGCTGGATCCGAACCGCGAACCCGGCCGCCTGACCTTCATTACCCGGATGGGTGCCGGAAATATCCGCGAGAAGCTGCCCGCCATCGTCGAACGCGTCACAGCATCCGGGGCCAAGGTCCTGTGGGTCACCGATCCGATGCACGGCAACACCGTGACGTCGCCCAACGGCTACAAGACCCGCAACTTCGACGACGTCATCGACGAGGTCCGCGGCTTCTTCGAGGTGCACCATGCCCTGGGCACGGTGCCCGGCGGCCTCCACGTGGAGATGACCGGCGACGACGTCGCCGAGTGCCTGGGCGGGGCTGATCCCATCGACCAGGATGCCTTCCTGGACCGCTACGAATCGGTGTGCGACCCGCGCTTGAACCACATGCAGTCACTCGAAATGGCGTTCCTGGTCGCGGGTGCCCTCGCCAAACGGTAGGCAGGCTGCGACCTGAAGTAACAGCTCCGCCCCGGCTGCAATAGCCGGGGCGGAGCTGTTTGCGGGAGCGGACGCGAGGGGCTGCCTAAACCACTTTCAGGGTGACGACCGAGCCTTCCGGGACCGATTTGTTCATCGGGTCCTGGTCACGGACCGTGCCGAAGAAACCGCCGAGGATTTCTTCAACCCGGACTTCGAAGCCGAGCTTTTCCAGGGCCTGCTGGGCCTCTTTGGCCTGTTTCCCGACGAAGCTGGGGACTTCAACAAGCTTTGGCCCCTTCGAGACCGTGAGCGTCACGGCACCGCCGCGCGTCAGGTTGCCGGAGGCGGGGTCCTGCGCCACAACGGCGCCCGCAGGCACCCTGCGGTCAAAGACGGTCTCGGCGGCGACAACAGGCTTGAGCCCTGCGGCTTCCAAGGCCGCGATGGCGGCGGACTGTTCCTGGCCCCGGACGTCGGGGACCGGGATGGGCTGCGGGCCCTTCGAGACGGTCAGGCTGACCGGAGTTCCGCGCCGGACCTCGGTGCCGGCGGCAGGATCCTGGGCCAGGACCGTGCCCGCCGGAGCCGCTTCGTCGAAGGTTTCGGTAATCGGTCCCAGCGCCATTTCGGCACTGTTGAGTTCGGTCTTGGCGTCTTCCAGCGGCTTGGCCCCCAGGTCAGGAAGCGGGAACAGCTGCGGGCCCTTGGATACGGCGAGGGAGATCGGCTGGAATTTCCTGATGACTTCCCCTGCCGGGGGATCGGATCCTACAACGAGCCCGGGGGAGACGTCGTCGTCAAAAACGTCCTTGGTGGTCGATTGGAAGCCGGCGGTGCGGAGTATGTCCTGGGCTTCCGCCACCGTGCGGTTGGTCAGCGACGGTATGGTTCCGGGCGAGCCGGGACCGAGGCCGAAGAACCAGCCGGCGCCCGCGGCCACCAGTGCCGCCGTCACGAGCAGGAGTATCCACAGCAGTCCGCGGCGGCGTGGATTTCCGTCGCGCAGGGTCCGGGTGGGGGTGGCGGCCGCACGCTGGCGGGCTTTTTCCGCGTCACGGTCCGCCTTCCGCTGCGCCCGCTTGCTGAGGGCCGCCGGGCCGCCGTCGGACTGGTCCTCACCAGCCGTGCCGTCCGGTCCCGTGTCCGGAGCGGAGAGCCGGCCGTACGCCGGCCGCTGCTGGGCCGTGGACATCACGGTGGTTGGATTGCCGCGGCCGGAACGAAGCACCTCGGTGGGATACGCCAGGGCGCCGAGCATCTCGGTGTGGGCCGCCTGCGCGTTGTCCTCCTGCGGGGTCCGGTCGATCCGGGAGGTGGAGTCCGTAGCCGGGCTGTGGTGGCCGGCGCCCGGTCCGTGCGGGAATGCCACCCCGGACAAGGACCTGGCGGCCGGTGGCTGAAGGTCCAGCTCGGCGTCGCTGAGGTTGGTCCGGATGTGCCGCAGTTCGTGGAGCAGGGCGTTGCCGTCCACGGGACGCCGGTCCGGGTCCTTGGACGTACACCACTGGACGAGTTCGTCCACCTCGGAGGCCAGCCCCGGGACGAGCGTCGACGGCGCGGGAACGGTGGAATTCACATGCTGGTAAGCCACCCGGATCGGGGTCTCGCCGTCGAACGGCTGCTGGCCGGTGATCATTTCGTAGAGCATGATCCCGACGGAGTAGATGTCGCTGCGGGCATCGGCCAGGTTCCCGACCACAAGTTCCGGGCAGAGATAGGCGACGGTGCCGATCAGGGAGCCCGTGCTCGTGGACGTCGAAACGGCGCGGGCCAGGCCGAAGTCACCCAGCTTGATCCGGCCGTCGTCGGCAATCAGGACGTTTTCCGGCTTGATGTCCCGGTGGATGAGGCCCGCACTATGCGCGGCGCCGAGACCCTCGACCACCGGGTCGATCAGGGCCAGCGCCAGCCTGGTCGAAAGAGCGCCGCGTTCGTCGATGACGTCCCGCAGCGTGTGGCCCTTGATGAATTCCATCACCAGATAGGCGACGCGGCCGTCCTCGCCCTGGTCAAGAACGCCGACGACGTGCGGGTGGGACAGCCTGGCCGCTGCCTTGGCTTCGCGTCCGAGCCGGTCCAGGAACTGTGGATCGTCGGCCAGGTGCGGGT
>JBFGBS010000209.1:0-4810 GCA_041567475.1 Arthrobacter sp. | reverse complement strand
CGCCCACCACGGACCCCTTGCCGGGGATCACCTGGAAGACACCGTCCGGGATGCCCGCTTCGGTGGCCAGTTCGGCCAGCCGCAGTGCCGTCAGGGGGGTCATCTCGGCCGGTTTGAGCACTACGGTGTTGCCGGCGGCCAACGCCGGGGCAAATCCCCAGGCCGCAATCGGCATCGGGAAATTCCAGGGCACGATGATCCCCACAACGCCGAGGGGCTCGTGGAACGTGATGTTCACGCCGCCGGCGACCGGAATCTGCTTGCCGAAGTGCCGTTCCGGCGCGGCGGCGTAGTAATTGAGCACGTCCCGGACGTTGCCGGCCTCCCAGCGGGCGTTGCCGATGGTGTGGCCGGCGTTGCGGACTTCCAGCCGGGCGAGGTTCTCCAGGTCGGCGTCCACCGCGGCGGCGAACCGGCGCAGCAGCAGGGCCCGGTCCGCCGGGGCCACCCGGCGCCAGGACTCATACGCCCCGGCCGCGCGGGCGATGGCGGCGTCGACGTCGGCCAGGCCGGCGAGGGAAACCGTCTCAATGACCTCCTCGGTGGAGGGGTTGATGACGTCAAAGGTTGTGGCGGTCATAGCGTGGACATCTCTTTTCGGTTGGCACGGTAGCTTGCCGCGGCCTGGACGAAGCCGCGGAACAGCCGCAGGTCTTCCGGGTTTTGTTCGGGGTGGAACTGCACGCCCAGCAGCCACCCGGCCGGGGCGGCGGACTCGAGGGCCTGGACCGTCCCGTCGGCGGACGCGGCGGTGACCCGCAGCCCCGGCGGTACGGCATCCATCGCCTGGTGGTGGTAGCACGGCGCCTCGGCCGCGTCGCCGAGCAGCGACTGGATCAGGCTGCCCGGGGTGGTGCTGAACGCGGCCGTACCGAACACTCCGGGGGCCGGCTGGTAGTTGGCGGTGGGATTGATGTCCGGGATGTGCTGGATCAGGCTCCCGTTGAGCGCCACGTTGAGGATCTGCGCGCCGCGGCAGATGGCAAAGAGCGGCAGCCCCCGCTCCATCGCGGCCCGGGTCAGGATCGTGTCGTGCTCGTCCCGCAACGGCTGCGGCACGGTCCGGGGATGGGCCGGTGCGCCGTACCGGACGGGTTCGACGTCGGGGCCGCCCACCACGATCAGCCCGTCGACGAGATCCAGCACGGTTTCATCCGTGCCCAGGGGTGGCAGCAGGATCGGCGTGCCGCCGGCTGCCACGACGGCCTCGACGTAGGTGCCGGGGACGATGGCCGCGGCTGCGTTCCATACCCCCCAGGAGGCTTCCTGGTAGTAGCTGGTCAGCGCGATCCGGGGCCGGTAGGCCTTAGAGTCGTTCGAAGCCACGCACGCGCTCCCAGTCCGTCACGGCGCTCTCGTACGCCTTGAGTTCGATGCCTGCCGCATGGACATAGTGCTCGACGACGGCGTCCCCGAATGCTTTGCGCGCGATGCTGCTTTCCGCCAGCAGGTCCCGGGAGTCGCGCAGGTTTGTCGGGAGCCGGTCCGCATCGGAGGCGTAGGCGCTGCCTTGCATGACCGGCTCCAGCGGCAGCCGGTTTTCGAGCCCGTGGATCGCGGCGGCGATGAGTGCGGCCGCCGCGAGGTACGGGTTCAGGTCCCCGCCGCCGACGCGCATTTCAGTGCGCAGGCCGCGGCCGTGGCCCACCACGCGGAGCGCGCAGCTGCGGTTGTCCATGCCCCAGGCGATGGCCGTGGGGGCGAAGCTGCCCTCAACAAACCGCTTGTAGGAGTTGACGTTGGGGGCCAGGAAGTACGTGAGTTCCTTCAGGGCATCGAGCTGGCCGGCCATGAAGTGTTCCATGACCGGGCTGAAGCCGTGCTCGCCGTCGCCGGGCAGGACGGGGTTGCCGTCAAGGTCGGTCAGGCTGAAGTGGATGTGGCAGGAGTTGCCTTCCCGCTGGTCGTACTTGGCCATAAAGCTGACGCTCTTGCCGTGCTGGTCGGCGATTTCCTTCGCGCCGTTCTTGTAGAACGTGTGCTTGTCGCAGGCGCTCAGCGCTTCATCGAAGCGGAACGTGATCTCCTGCTGGCCGAGGTTGCATTCGCCCTTGGAGGATTCGACCACCAGGCCGGCCGCTTCCATGTTGGTGCGGATGGACCGGATGACCGGTTCCAGGCGGGCCGTGGCCAGCAGCGAGTAGTCCACGTTGTACTGGGTGGAGGCGTTGAGGCCGTGGTAATTCTTCTGCCACGCCTCACGGTAGGAGTCGTCGAACATCAGGAATTCGAGTTCCGTACCCATGTGGGCGCGGTAGCCGAGTTTTTCGAGCCGCTCGACCTGGGCGCGCAGGATCTGTCGCGGTGACGCGACCACCGGGGACTTGTCCGCCCACATGATGTCGCAGAGGACCATGGCCGTTCCCGGCTGCCACGGGACCCGGCGCAGGGTGGAGACGTCCGGAAGCATCACCATGTCGCCGTAGCCGGTTTCCCAGGAGGACATGGCGTAACCGTCGATGGTGTTCATCTCGACGTCGACGGCGAGGAGGTAGTTGCAGCCCTCCGCGCCGTGGTCCAGGACGTCTTCGAGGAAGGAACGGGCGCCGCAGCGCTTGCCCTGGAGCCGGCCGAGGGAGTCCGTGATGGCCACGACAACGGTGTCGATGGCTCCGGAGGCGACGTCGGCCCGCAGCTCGTCGAGGGTGAGCTGGGCGTTCAGGGGGTGGTTTGTGGATGCTTCAGTCATGGTTGCTCCGCAACGTTGTTCTTTGCAAGGGGTGGTGGGTTGATGGCCGGGGAGTGGCTACTTCAGTTCCGCTTCGGCGAGGGCCAGCCGCGCGAATTCCTCGTCCGGGGACCCCGTGACGATGCGGTGCCGGCTGTAGAACCAGTAGTAGGCAATGGCGGCGGCGAAGATTCCGGCCGTGATCGAGGCGGCGTAGACATCCACCACGAAGGTGGCGACCACGGCGACCGCGGACAGGACCAGGGCGACGGAGGTGGTGGCGATGCCGCCCGGGGTACGGTAGCCGCGCTCCAGTTCGGGCTCCTTGATGCGCAGCACGATGTGCGAGAGGTTCAGCAGGACGTAGGAGACGGTGGCGCCGAAGACGGCGATGTTGATCAGGAGGCCGCCGTCCTGGGTGATGGCGGCGAGCAGGAAGCCGATGGTGCCCGGGACGATCAGGGCCCAGTAGGGCGTCCGGCGGGAGCCGGTGAGCGAGAGCCACTTGGGCAGGTACCCGGCGCGGGACAAGGCGAAGAGCTGACGCGAGTAGGCGTAGATGATGGAGAAGAAGCTGGCCACGAGGCCGGCAAGTCCGGCGTAGTTGATGAAGTCGGCCAGCAGGGTATTTTCGCCGTAGGCCAGTCGGAGCGCCTCGGGCAGCGGGTTGTCGGATGTGCTCATGGCCTGGGAGCCGGCGGCACCCGGGACGAGGACCAGCATCAGGGCACCGAAGACGACCAGGATGACGACGGCGACGATGATGCCCTTGGGCATGTCCTTCTTGGGGTCGGCCGATTCCTCGGCGGCCAGCGGAACACCCTCGACGGCGAGGAAGAACCAGATGCCGTAGACCAGGGCGGCCAGGATCCCGCTGATGCCCATGGGCAGGAAGGCGCTGGATCCGACGGAGCCGTCCGGGACGATGTCAAAGAGTTTGGCGGGGTCGAACTTCGGCAGCAGCCCGATGACGACGGCGATAAGGGCGACGACGGCCACCGCGGTGATCGCGAACATGATCTTGAGCGCCTCGCCCACGCCGCGGAGATGGATGCCGATGAAGAGCACGTAGGTCACCAGGTACACGGGCCAGGAATTGGTCAGGCCGAACAGCCCCAGCGCCTCGATGTAACCGCCGATGAACGTGGCGATGGCCGCCGGCGCGACGGCGTATTCGATCAGGACGGCGATGCCGGTGGCGTAGCCGCCGAGCGGTCCCAGGGCCCGGCGGGCGAAGGCGTAGCCGGCACCCGCCGTCGGCAGCGAGGACGACATTTCCGCGAGCCCGAACACCATGCACGTGTACATGATGCCCATCAGCACAAACGCGATCAGCAGGCCGCCCCAGCCGCCTTCGGCGAGCCCGAGGTTCCAGCCGGCGAAGTCACCGGAAATAACGTAGGCGACACCCAGCCCGGCGAGCAGGACCCAGCCGGCGGCGCCGCGCTGCAGGCTGCGGTGCTTCAGGTACTCGGCGTCGAGGCCGCTGCGCGGGTCGGTTGCACCGGCGCCGTGATCTACTGATTTCATGCGTTTCCCTTTGGTAAGAGGAGTGTCGCCCGAAAATCCAAAGGACTGTTATTAGTCCAAGGGCATGCCTCCCAGTGTGGTGGCGTGCGTCACATTCGTCAAGGTTTTCCCGGGAATTCGGTCGGATATTCGGGTGGGGTGCGGATTATTGGTCTGCTGGCTATGATTTTGATGATCCCTAAACCTTTGCTGGTGGCACATATGGGCTCGCGACTGAGGGAGCTGACCTTGACCGATTTTTCATTGCCGCAGCCGTACGCGATGTTGCGGCCGGTGCGCGGCGGCAACGCCTTCGAGGAAACGATCGAGCATATTCTGCAGACCATCAAGCTCGGAATCTTCGCGCCGGCGGACAAACTGCCGCCCGAACGCGAGCTGGCGGATCGGCTCGGCGTCTCGCGGGCAACCCTGCGCGAGGCCCTCGGTGAACTACAGGCCGCGGGCTACCTGGAGGTCAAGCGCGGCCGCTACGGCGGGACGTATGTTTCCGAGACCCGTGTGCCGGAGCAGCCCCGGGGCGCGCCGCGGCTCGATCCGGACGACGTGCAGGACGTGCTGGTGTTCCGTGGCGTGATCGAACCGGCGGCGAGTGCCCTGGCGGCCGGCTCCGAT
>JBFGBS010000208.1:0-4812 GCA_041567475.1 Arthrobacter sp. | reverse complement strand
GAAGGGCCAGAGCGCGTAGGCGGCGATGCGGAAGGAGGCGAGCCCCCACGGAATCGTGATGATCAGCAGGCAGCAGATGACCCCGGCAGCAAAGTATCCAAGTGCCAGCCACAGCCCGCCGAACAGCAGCCAGATGATGTTCAAGAGTGTCTTCATCGCCCCATTCTCCTCCCGCCCGGGACATACGGTGCCGTGCCCTGCCGTGCCGTTCCGTGCTGCCAGACTAGCCCGGGGACTCTGGCCTTCACCAGAGCCCGGGATTAGTCTGGCCGGTAGAGGCCTCCCCGCTCAAGAACCGAGGTGACGAACAAATGGCCGGAGCCACGCGCCCACACCGCAGGTCCGGACTGGGAGCCGCCGCGGCGTCCCTGGTCCTGGCGCTGACCGCCTGCCTGCCGGGTCCGCCGGAGCCGTCACCCGCGCCGTCGCCGCCGTCGACGCCGACGGCCTCGCCGCCGTCGGCCTCGACGCCGCCGGCCACCTCCGCACCGGCACCCGAGGCGTCGGTCCACTTCACGGCCCAGGGCGACATCAGCATGGGCAATGGTGCCCGGAAGGTGCTCGATGTCATCGCCCGCCTCGATCCCCAGCTGAACCTGGCCCTGGGGGACTTGAGCTACGAGGCCGGGGCGGAGCAGGAATTCTGTGACATGGTCACGGACAAACTCGGCACGGAGCTGCCTTACCAGCTCGTGACCGGAAATCATGAGAGCGACGGCCGGGACGGACAGATCGAAAAATTTGTGCAGTGCCTGCCCAATAAGCTGCCCGGCCTCGAAGGCGAATATGGCGTTCAGTGGCGTGTTGATGTTCCCGAGCAGAATCCCGTGGTGCGTTTTATCTTGGTCTCCCCCGGCATCAAGTTCCCGGGCGGGCGGCTGGATTATTCTCCGGGCAGCGACCGGTGGCGCTGGACCGAGTCCGCCATTGACGAGGCAAAAGCGCGGCAGATTCCGTGGACCGTGGTGGGTATGCATGTGCCCTGCCTGAGTGTCGGCAAGTATGACTGCTTGGCCGGGCGCGAGTTCATGAACATGCTCATCGAGAAGAAGGTGGATCTGGTGTTGTCCGGCCATGACCACGTGTACCAGCGCTCGCACCAGCTCGGGGTCGGGACCCAGTGCCCCCGGCTAGAACCCGCCGCCTTCGACCGGGGATGCCTGGCCGATGCCGACGACACGATGGACCAGGGATCGGGGACAGTCTTTGTCGGGGTCGGGGTCGGTGGTGTGGGATTCTACGATGTCCACGATGATGATCCGGAAGCCGGCTACTTCGCCGCCGCGGTCGGCAAGAACAAAAACCCCGCGTTCGGCACCCTGGATGTGACCGCGACGCCGGATGAGCTGGCCGCGCGGTTCGTCCCGGCCGAGGGCTACAGTTTCACCGATTCGTTCGTGCTGCAGCGCAAGTAGGCTCCGCTGCGGCTGATCAGGCCGGCACCCAAATGCTGATCCAATCCAGGGAAACATGGCCCTGAGTTTCAGGAAGCGGGCAATTCGGCACCGGCAGGCACGACTCGGTCTGGAGAATGAAGTGCATCGGCACCGTCGGCGGGGCCGCCCTGCTGGCACCGAGGGACTTCCCGTCCAGGTAAAACTCCACCCGGTCCGGCATCCACTCCATGGTGGCCACGTGCCAGGAGGTGAAGGGCTCGTCTGAATCGAACTTCTCGAAGGCATCGGCGCCGTCCTTCTCGTAGTGCGCCGCACCGTAGATGACCCTGTTCAGGCTACCTTCCGGGAAGTCTATTTCGCCGTCCCGCGGCCATACGCCGCTGTCCGGCCAGAGGAGCCACGCCGTCTTGAATCCGGCCAGCGAATCGGCCCGGAAGCGGACCGAATACCGCCCGTAGAGCAAACTGTTGTCCCGCGGCGGATTGCTGCTTGAATTCGGAATCTTGGGTGTCGGGGCGGCCCCCATGGACACGCCGTCCTCCGAATGCAGGAACCAGTCCAAGGCCCCGTTGCGGACACTCAGCACTTTCGAGGGGTAGTAGCCCGAACTGGTGCCGCCGATCTGCGCGGCCGTGTCCGGGGTGCCGTCCTTGTACCCGGCGCTCCACTTCTCCTGGTAGAGCGGTCCGGGAAACTCCCCCACCGGGACATCGCCCGCCGAAAAATCCTCCTCAAAGACGTGCTTCCAGCCGGGCAGGTCCCCGCTCGCCGCCGTCGAGGTGGTCCGCACCGGGCTCGGGTCGGGAGACGCGATGGGCCCCGGCACGGCGGTCGCCGAGGTGAACAGCGGCCGTTCAGTCTCGCGGGCGGTAGGACCCGTCCCGCAGCCGGCGAGCGCCGGGACGAGGGCCATGGCCAGCACCGCTGCGAGCATGTGCCGGGTATCGGGGAGGAGCCGGATGCGGAATCGGGCAGTGTTCCCGGGATTTGGGGTCTGCATGCGGCCAGTCTCGCACGGAGGTTTCCGGCCGATCAACTGTTTTTGACCCTCCCACGGCGCCGGCGAATCCATTGCGCGTCGGTGCGCGCCCGCCCGCGATTGAGAATTCAACCAACTCAAGGTTAACGCAAGGTGACGGGCAGAAACTAGGACCCTGGGGCAATTCACTAAGTTGCCTCTGACTGACGTGGTAGCAACGGGTCTACTCCCAGGCTTGAGGGGTCGGGGAGCCGCGCAGTCGGAGGCAAGAAGACTACGTCATCGAGTGGTGAGGCCAGTGTCCATACCGAATCTCAAACCCAGTGTGCGCCCCCAGGCTGCGGCGCCGCCCGCTAACCCGACCGTCAGCGTGGTCATCCCAACCCTGAACGAAGCGATGAACCTCCCGTGGGTGCTCCGGCGTATGCCGTCCTACGTGGATGAAGTGGTGATCGTTGACGGCCGTTCCCTGGACGACACCGTGGAGGTGGCGCGCGCACTCCGTCTCGACGTCGTGGTGGTCGCCGAGCCCCGCCCGGGCAAGGGCAACGCCATCCGGGCCGGCTTCGCGGCGGCAACCGGTGACATCATCGTCATGCTCGACGGCGACGGAAGCATGGACCCGCAGGAGATCGGCTGGCTGGTCACCCCGTTGCAGCACGACTACGACTTCGTCAAGGGCTCCCGCTACGTGACCGGAGGCGGCTCGGACGATCTGACCTGGCTGCGCAGCAACGGAAACAAGGCGCTGACCGGCCTGGCCAATGCTCTGCTGCATAGCAACTATTCCGACCTGTGCTACGGCTACATAGCGCTGCGGCGGGAGTGCGTGGACATCCTTGAGTTGAAGTCCGACGGCTTCGAAATCGAAACAGAGCTGATCGTCCGGGCTGCGCGGGCCGGACTCAGGATCGCCGAGGTACCCAGCCACGAACTGTGCCGCATCTCCGGACAATCAAACCTGCACACCTTCCGTGACGGGTGGCGGGTGCTGCGGACCCTGGCCCGGGAGCGTGTGAGCTGGGAAGCACCGACGGCCGGCGGACGCGCGGAGGCCCTCCGCCGGGTGAGGTACAGGTATCCCACCGAGAGCTTCCCGCATGTACCGACTGACTCCAAGAGTCTCCTGGGTGTGCGGGTGGGTGATTAGCATGCCGGATCCGGAACGGGTAACCGAAGCATCGGTGGTGATCTGTTCGTACTCGGAGGAACGGTGGGACGTTCTGATGGGAGCCCTGGAGTCGGTGCGTGCACAAACGCTCACACCTAAACAGACCATCATCGTCGTTGATTACAACGTCGAACTCTACAAGCGCCTCATTTTTGCCGTCTCCGACGCAGTCATTGTCGAGAACTCCGGGCCCAAAGGGCTCTCCGGGGCCCGCAACGCCGGAGTCAGTGTGGCCAATGCCGAGATCGTGGCGTTCCTCGACGACGATGCGGAAGCGGCACCGGACTGGCTCGAACGGCTGGTAAGCCTGTACGACGACAAAGACGTGCTGGCCGTCGGCGGCCGCGTCGAACCGCTGTGGGAAACCGCGCGGCCGGGCCACTTCGCCGGCGAACTGGACTGGATCGTGGGCTGCAGCTACCGCGGTATGCCGAAAGTCGCCACCGAAGTGCGGAACGTCATCGGGGCGAACATGTCGTTCCGGGCCGACGTCCTTGAACGGGTAGGCGGCTTCAACACATCGTTGGGACGCCAGGACGCCCTGCCGCTCGGCTGCGAAGAGACGGAACTGTGCATCCGCGCCGTACTCGGCGCTCCCGGGACCCGGATCGTGTATGAACCGGCTGCCTTGGTGCGCCACCACGTCCCGGCGCAGCGGGGAAGCCTGCGCTACATGCTCTCGCGCTCATGGTCCGAAGGATTGTCCAAGGCACAGGTGAGCAGGATTGTCGGACACAAGCGCGCGCTCGGTCCCGAACGGCGCTACGTGCGGCAGATCCTCCCGCGGGCAGTGTTTGCCGGGATCCTGGCCGGTGTCCGGAAACGGGAGACGGACGGATTCAGCCGGGCGGCCGTCATTGTGGCCGTCCTCGCCGCCACGGCAGCCGGTTACGTGCGCGGGCGCCGGCTCCCCCCGGCCCCCGCGCCGCACGCTGCCCGCGGGATACCGGCAGCGGACCCCTGGCGGGACGTCCAGTGACCCAGCCCGCAGATTCCTCGACCAGGCGGCACCCAACCCAAGGAAGGATCGGCCATGAGCCAGTCTGAACGCGACGTTAAGCAGCCGACGGGCGCGTCCCTTGGCGCCAGTTTCGACGTCCACGGCATCGTGGGCATCGACGTCGAGCCCGATACGCCGGGCGAAGCGCAGCTTCGCGACATGCTGGCACCCTTCCTTGGCGCCTCCCGCGCGGCCAAGCGGATAACGGTCGGCGGGAGGGTCTCTCCTGTCGCCGCGCAATCACGGGCGGAGGACGCCTACCGGT
>JBFGBS010000207.1:0-4817 GCA_041567475.1 Arthrobacter sp. | reverse complement strand
GCGTACGGAAAGCCGTCGCGGCCAACATGACCCGCAGCCGCTCCGAAATCCCCGAAGCGACCGTGTGGGTGGACGTCGATGCCACCGCGCTCGTGGAGATGCGCGCGGCCCTGAAGAAAGCGGACCCGCACCACACGCCGGGCCTGCTGGCCTTCATTGCCCGCTTCGTCACCGCCGGGCTGAAGAAGTACCCGGCCCTGAACACCCGGATCGTCACCACGGAGGACACCGCGGGCGGGGCGATGCAGGAGATTGTGGCGTTCGACGGGGTCAACCTCGGCTTCGCGGCCCAGACGGACCGCGGACTCATGGTGCCCTCGGTGCGGAACGCGGACAAACTCAGCGCCCGGGAACTGGACGCGGAGATCCGCCGGCTCACCGCCGTCGTACGCGAGGGCAAGGCGACCCCGGCGGAACTGGGCAGCGGCACCTTCACGCTGAACAACTACGGGGTGTTCGGGGTGGACGGGTCTGCAGCGATCATCAACCACCCGGAGGTCGGGATTCTGGGCGTGGGCCGGATCATCGACAAGCCCTGGGTGGTCAACGGCGAGCTCGCAGTCCGGAAGGTCACCGAGCTGACGCTCACGTTCGACCACCGGGTCTGCGACGGCGGCGTCGCCGGCGGGTTCCTGCGCTACGTGGCCGATGCGATCGAGAATCCGGGGAGCGCGCTGGCGGACATGTAGGCCGCACCCTGCGTCAACCACGCTCCCAGCGACCAGTATGTAACCCCGGGCCTACCTTTGGCCCGGGGTTACGCGCTTTCGTACGCGATGCTCCAGGAGAGCCCCCACGCTTCCCCGGGCCGCAGCCAGCGGAGCCCTTCGCCGCTGTTGAGCGCGTCGGCCGGGGCGGTCATCGGCTCGAGGGCTACCGCCGTCACCATCCCGCCGTCCGTGACGAACTGATCGGTGGTGAAGGCCTGGACGTATCCGAACGAGCCGTCCATGTGCAGCCGCACCTGCCGGCCGTCCGGGGCTTCGAGGTAATGCGTGGAGTCGCCGTCGCCGTTCCGCCGGACGTCCGCCCAGGCATCGTCCAGGTCCACGTCCCGGACGAGCTGCCCCGTCCGGAAGTCATGCCGGGTGCCGGTAACGTCCGTGACGGTGCCGGTGGGGATCAGCCGGTCGTCGATTTCGATGTGGGTGTCCGCGTCAATGACCAGTTTCAGGTCCCGGGTCGGAACGTCGCCGATGCACAGGAACGGGTGCGCCCCGACCCCCACGGGAGCGGGCTGGGTGCCCGTGTTCCGGACCCAGTGGGTGACGTGGATGCCGTCGGCCGCCAACTCATAGCGGACGGACGTTTCAAGCGCGAACGGGTAGCCGTCCTGCGGGCGGATCGGCGCGGCGAGCGTGATGGCGCCCGGGGTCCGTTCGGCGACGCGGTAGGGCGTCGTGGTGAGCAGGCCGTGCAGGGCGTTGGCGCCGTTGGGTTCGGTGCGTTCGAGTTGCTGCGGCACGCCGCCGTACATCCACAGGCCGTCCGCCACCCGGTTGGGCCAGGGCGCCAGGACCCAGCCGGCGCAATACGGCGGCCTGGCATCAACGGGGTATTCCTGGATCAACGCCACCCCGTCCACGGCGAGGCTGCGCAGGCTGGCGGCGACTTCCGTCACGACGGCGTGCTGGCGGCGGCCGTCAATGGTGGCGGTCAGGTCAAAGAAGTCGCCCATGGGCGAGGTGGTGGTGCCGGGCATGTCAGCCTTCCAGGAGTGCGGGCGCCGGGAGGGTGCCCAGGCTTGCGGGATCGGCCAGGAACCGGGTGAAGGCGAGCTCGGCGGCGCCGATCATCATCAGGTCCGGGCCGAGCGCCGAGCGGTTGATGTTGAATTCGTCGGCCGGGCCGTCCAGGGCCTGGGCCCGGATGAGCCGTTCCAGGGTGCCGGGGGCAAGCCCGTGCAGGACACCCAGGAAGCCGTCCAGGACCAGCGCCTCCGGGTTGAACGCGTTGACGGTGTTCCGCAGCGCGATGGCCAGGTACTCCAGCTGCCGGTCCACTTCCTCCGCCACCCCGGTGCCGGGGGTGTTCCGGAGGGCGCGTTCCAGCTCCACGGCGTCGCCGCCGGCGAGCCCGGCGAGGTCGAAAAGCCGGGACTGGGACACTTCCGTCTCCAGGCACCCGGTGGCGCCGCAGTGGCAGGTCTGTCCGTCGGTCCGGACGAAGGTGTGGCCGAGTTCGCCGGCGTAGCCGGAGGCGCCGCGCAGCAGGACGCCGTCGCAGATGACCCCGCCGCCGATCCCGGAGGCGCCGCCGTTGAGGTAGACCAGGTTTTCCCGGCCGGCGCCGGCGCCGAAGATGAGTTCGGCTTCCGCGGCCAGGGAGGCGTCGTTGGCGGCGCTGCACTCATAACCGGTGGCGTCGGCGAGCATTTGGGCCACGGGTTCGTTGCGCCAGCCCAGGTGCGGGGCGTGCCGGACGACGCCGTCCGCCCGGTTGACCAGCCCGGGCACGGCGATGCCGATGCCCGTGATCCGGTAGGAGGCCTCGAGTTCGGAGCGCATCCCTTCGATGACCGCCGCGGCGCTGTTGACGGCCTCCCGCGCGGTGGGGATCCGTTCCGTGGCGAACCGGATCTTCCGCTGGACTTTCCCGCCGAGGCTCACCAGCCCGATGGTCACCGCATCGATCTCGGGGTTGACCGCAAGGGCGGCCGTGGACCGGCACGGGTGAACCTCGGGGCTGGGCCGCCCCACCTGGGCTTCTCCGGTGGGGGCCGTCTCATAGACCAGCCCCCAGGCCACGAGCTGGCCGATCAGGGTGCCCACCGTGGACCGGTTCAGGCCGGTCCGCTTGGTCAGCTGGGCCCGGCTGAGGACGCCGTGGTGGTGGACGAGGGAGGTGATCAGCGCCAGGTTGTTCCGCCGGGACGGATCCGGCTCGGCGGACGGCGGGGCGGGGCGTGGGAGTGAGGTGGGCATCATCGCGAGATTATCAGTTGCCGAACACGGTGCGGTCCAGGAAGGCGTTCCGGAACTTCCCGGCCGGGTCCAGGCGGTCCGCCAGGGCGGTGAAGTCGCCGAAGCGCGGGTACAGCGGCGCGAGGGTGCCGGCGCCGGCGTCGAACAGTTTGCCCCAGTGCGGGCGGGCCCCGAACGGGGCCAGCTCCGCCTCGATCAGCGGCAGGACGGCCTGGACGGCCGGCTGGTCCGGGCGCCAGGTGAAGTGCAGGGCGATGCCGTTCCGGCCGTAGTTCGGGCTCATCCACAGCCCGTCCGCGGCGACGGTGCGGATCTCGGCGACCAGCAGCAGCGGCGTGACCACATCCGAGAGCCGGCGCATGGTGCGGAGCGCGTCCGCGGCGTGCTCGCGGGGGAGGAGGTACTCGCTCTGCAGTTCGTCGCCGTTGCTGGGGGTGAATTCCATCCGGAAATGCGCCAGCCGGTCCGACCAGGGGCCCGGCACGCCGAGCTGTGGGGTGCAGTTGCTGCCGGAGACCCCGGGCAGCGGGTGCAGGGCCGCCGCGGCCGGGGTGCCGCCGAAGAACGTCTTGCGCTCCGGGGCCGGGCCGCCGGTGCGGCTTTTGAGCCAGGCCTGCCCCACGGTTGGCCCGCTCCAATCGGTGAACAGGCTCACGCTGTAGGCGGCGGAGGTGACGGCGTCGAAGTTCTCCAGGACCCGGTTCCAGCCGAGATTCTCGAACACCTGCTGGCTGACCTCGAAGCTGGGTTCGATGTCCAGGCTCAGGCGCGTGACGATGCCCAGGGCCCCGAGTCCCACCACCATGCCGTCGAAGTAGGGGTCACCCCGGCGGGCGGTCAAAAGGGTGCCGTCGGCGGTGACCAGTTCCAGGGCCCTGACGGCGGTGGCGAGGTTGCCGTTGGTATCCCCGGAACCGTGCGTGGCGGTGGCGACGGCGCCGGCGACCGAGATGTGGGGGAGGGAGGCCAGGTTATGCAGGGCGAAGCCCCGGCGCTGCAGCTCCGCGGCGAGGGTGCCGTAGCGGACGCCCGCACCGACGGTCACCGTCATGGCGGCCGGGTCCACGCTGATCCCGGCGTCCGGCCCGTCGGCATCCAGCCGGTCCAGGGCGGCCAGAGTGCCGGAGGTGTCCGCAATGTCATTAAACGAATGCCGGGAGCCCAGCGCCCTGACGTGGTCCGCGCCGGCCACCAGTTTCTGCAGCTCTTCCACGCTGGCCGGGTGGACGATCCGGGGTGCGCGGTAGGTATGGTTCCGGGCCCAGTTACGTTCGGTCACAAGCTGCTCCATGAAGGGCCATCCTTTAGCTTTGAGCCTCCGCGGCCCGGGTTTGGTGTTTTCTAAAACATAACCCTACCGGCAGGGCGGGCTTAACGGGAAGGCTTTCCTTGGCGCGAATGACACCGCCAAGCGTTTTCGCGGAAGTGGTTGACATCACTGTGATTTCTAATATGTTTGTGAGCAGAACATTTTATGCGGGTCGCTCGCCGCGGTCCGGACCGGCACCATCCACAACCACACTCCTTGGAGCTTTCAATGGCGATTCAGCCCACCCGTGAAGACAAGTTTTCGTTCGGCCTCTGGACCGTGGGCTGGGAGGCCCAGGACCAATTTGGGTCCGCCACCCGCCCGCCGCTGGACACCGTGGAGGCCGTCAACCGGCTCAGCGACCTCGGCGCCTACGGCATCACCTTCCACGACAACGACCTCTTCCCCTTCGGCTGCTCGGCGGCTGACCGGCAGCGGGAAATCGACCGCCTGACCGGCGCGCTGAAGTCCACCGGGATGATCGTCCCGATGGTCACCACCAACCTGTTCAGCCACCCCGTGTTCAAGGACGGCGGCTTCACCAGCAACGACCGCGGCGTGCGCCGCTTCGCCCTGCGCAAGGT
>JBFGBS010000206.1:0-4826 GCA_041567475.1 Arthrobacter sp. | reverse complement strand
TTAGCCGTGGGTTGGTTCTTCAACCAGGGCCGTGGCGATGCTGTCCGCATCCTCCAGCGCGGCCAGGAACCGTTCGGCGTCCAGGGCGGCGGCGCATCCGGTGCCCGCGGCGGTGATGGCCTGCCGGTAGCGGTGATCCACGGCGTCACCGCAGGCGAAGACGCCCGAGAGGTTGGTGACGGTGGTGGGTGAGGTGACCTTGATGTAGCCCTCGGCGTCCAGATCGACCTGGCCGGTGACCAGTTCGGTGCGGGGCAGGTGGCCGATGGCGACGAAGATGCCGGTGGCGTCCTGATCGCGGGTCTCCCCGGTGCGGGTGTCGGTCAGGGTTACGCCGGTGACCTTGGTATCGCCGTGGATCT
The DNA here is from genome assembly GCA_041567475.1 of Arthrobacter sp. GTDB lineage: Bacteria > Actinomycetota > Actinomycetes > Actinomycetales > Micrococcaceae > Arthrobacter. Next base: position 4,464 of record JBFGBS010000206.1, on the reverse strand, counting down.
TGGTGATGGCGGAGTTCCAGGCGAAGTTGATCTTGGGGTTGTCCTTGGCGCGCTGAGCCATGATCCGGGAGGCCCGGAGCTCGTCTTTGCGGACGACGACGGTGACGGTCTTGGCGAAGCGGGTCAGGAAGGTCGCTTCCTCCATGGCGGAGTCCCCGCCGCCGACGACGATGATGTCCTGCTCGCGGAAGAAGAACCCGTCGCAGGTGGCACACCAGGACACGCCGTGGCCGCTGAGCTTCTTTTCCTCCGGCAGACCCAGTTCCTTGTAGGCCGAGCCGGTGGCGAGGATAACGGCGGGTGCTTCGTGGGCCATACCGGCGCCGGTGACGACGCGCTTGAGATGACCTGTCAGGTCGACTTCGGTGACATCCTCGAAGACGATGCGGGCGCCGAATTTTTCGGCTTGTACCTGCAGGCCGTCCATCAGTTCGGGGCCCTGGATGCCGCCGGGGAAGCCGGGGAAGTTCTCCACCTCGGTGGTGTTCATGAGAGCGCCGCCGGCGGTGACCGATCCGGCCAGGACGAGCGGGTTCAACCCGGCCCGGGCGGCGTAGATGGCGGCCGTGTAGCCGGCGGGGCCGGAGCCGATGATGATCAGCTGTTCTGTGTGGGCGTCGGTACTGGCGTCGGTGCTCACGAAAGTCTCTCCTGGGATCAGATAGGTGACGGGGTAGGGAACTGTCAGAATCGCTGTCCGCTCCGCTGCAGCAACACCGGTCAGATATTGATGATTGTCGATATACGGAGTATCGGTCAGTAGATTGATGATTGTCAATATTAAGGCCGGACGGCCTCCTCGAAGCGCCCGCACTCCCCGATTTCAGGCGGCGAGCAGGCGGGAGCGAGGTCGTGGATGCGGGCCGACAGGTCGGTGAAGGCGGTCGCGATCGCGTCGTCACTGTTCAGCCGCAGAGGCCAGGCACGGATCAGTGGAGTCCGCCGAGGCCAGCCAGTTCCTCATGGGCGTTGTCGCAGACGGTCACGACGGAATCATCGGCGGCCGCCCGGGTCCCGGAATGCTCCTCAATCTTTCCCGGCGGTGCCGTCCGCCGGCCAGATCAGGCCGCTGCGCCGGCGCTGTTCCCTGCGTTCGGCGGCGCTGTGGCTTTCGCCCTCTGCCGTTCCGTCCGACTCGCCTTCGAAATCAACGAGGCCGCCGGTCTGGTCAAAGGGATGCGCAAACCGGTTGTACTCCGGCTCCGGGCCGCCGCCGACGGCCGGGGGGACCGTGGCCTCGCCGGCGTCCTCGGGAGCCCCGGTGGCGTGAGTCTCGCCTTCGATGAACGCCTTGAATTTCTTCAGGTCATGTTCGGTCTGGCGGGCCACGACGTGGAGCAGATCTCCGACCTTCTCCACGAGTCCTTCGGGCTGGTACTCAAGGGTCAGCTGCAGCGTCGTTCTGCCGCCGCCGGCGTCTTCGAACCCCACCTCTCCGGCATTGATCGGCCCCTCCGTGGATGCCCAGGCAACCTTGCGGTCCGGAATCTGTTCGAGAATCCTGGCTTCCCACCGCCGTCGGACCCCGGCAATGTGCGCGACCCATTCGAGCCGGTCCTTGCCTAGGCGCGTCACGCTCTCCACGCCGCCCATAAAACGCGGAAAGTCCTCAAACCGGGTCCACTGGTTGTACGCAGTGCTGACCGGTACGTCGACCACAATCCGCTTTTCTACCTTTGTGCTCATGAGAACCCCTCTGACCGGAACCGGATCTGATACAAGCTCAACGCATCCCAGTACGCCCAGAATATCGCTGGCATCCGGGACGGTCGAGGGCCGGGGGACGATCCTGCGCGGAGGTTTGGCGGGGCCATTGACATCACTAGGAAGACTGAGAATGCTCGATGTAACGTCAATCCAGTTCCTCGCACCCACGCTGGAATCGGGGGTACCAATGGGACGCGACGACCATGGCCGTCTTCAACTGCAGCTGTTCCAAACGTGGCAACTCCGCCTGGGCGCCGACGTCATCCATGTCGCGGTCCGGCAGCAGCGGCTGATCAGCGCGATCGCGATCTGCGGTCCCCGCTCGCGCAGCTATCTGGCCGGTCTGCTGTGGCCCGAGTGTGCCGAGGCCCGGGCCCTGGAAAGCCTGCGCGTCGCTGTGCACCTGGTCTCCCGGCAGGTGCCCGGGCTGCTCGTCAACGGCGGGGCCGTCCTCGCCCTGGGCGAGCGTGTGGACGTGGACCTGCACCGGGTCCGCACGCATCTCCGGGAGTTGGGACAAGATTGCCTGACCGGCACCACGGCAACGCGGCTGGACCTGTTGCGCGATGCCGAGCTGCTTCCCGGCTGGTACGAGGACTGGGTCCTCACCGAACAGAACCGGTTGCAGCGGGACCGGCTGCACGCCTTCCACCTGATTGCCCGCGGGGCATTGGCCCGCGGCGAGTATGAAGCAGCCCAGGAAGCCGCGGAAGCTGCGCTGGAACTGGAACCGCTGTGCGAGAGCGCCGTGGGATTGCTGGTCCAGGCGGAGAAACGCCAAGGCAACAACGCCTCCGCACTCCGCGCCTTCGATAAATACCAGGACAGGCTGCGGGATGACGTGGGCCTGGCGCCGTCAGAAACCATCCGCCGGCTCATCAGTGACGGCCCCGATCCCTCAGCCACCGATACTGGCGAACCGGGCCGGCTGTAACGCTGCAGTAACGCTCCTATGGCAAGGTGCTCAAGCACACGATTCAGACGGCGCCGGACGGCAGCCTGCTGCCGGCAGCCATAGACGTGCCCCAATCCGCCGGGCGCTGATGCCAGGCGGCGGGCACACGCTTGAGGAAGCCGAAGGAGGCCCACCGCAATGATTTCAACAACAGATACACGGGACCTGAGCCGGAACGTCCGCGGCCCTGTCCTGCACCCGGGGGACGCGGGTTTCGAAGAGGAGGCCGCCGCGTACAACCTCGCCACAGTGCACCGCCCGGAGATTGTGGTGGGAGCGACGGACGCGCAGGACGTGGTCGCCACGATGACCTGGGCATCGGCCCACGGTGTGCCGGTCGCGGTCCAGGCCACCGGTCACGGTGCGGACGCCGCGATGGAGGGCGGACTGCTCATCAACACGAGCCGGATGCAGGATTTCGTCTTCGATCCGGAACAGCGGACCGCCACGGTGGGGGCCGGAGTCAAATGGCGGACGGTGATCGACGCGATTGTCCCGCACGGGCTGATGGGCCTGAGCGGTTCGACCACGGACGTCGGTGTGGTCGGCTATACCCTGGGCGGCGGCCTGCCGGTCATGGGGCGGGTATTCGGCTTCGCCGCCGATCACGTGCGCAGCGTCGACGTCGTCACCGGGGACGGCCGGCTCCGCACCGTCGACGCGACGCACGAGCCTGAACTGTTCGGCCTGATGCGCGGGGGCAAAGGCAACCTCGGCGTTGTCACGTCGATGACGTTCGACCTGTTCGAGCTGAAGGACTTCTATGCCGGCGGCATCTTCTACCCGGGGGCGGCGGCCCAAGAGGTGCTGACGGCCTTCAGCCAGTGGGCGCCTACCCTGCCCGAGACTGTCTCCACGTCCCTAGCCCTGCTCCGGTTGCCGGACCTGGACCTGATTCCCGAGCCGATGCGCAACCAATTCTTTGTGCATCTGCGCTTCTGCCACGTCGGTGACGAGGAATCGGGTGCCCGCCTGCTGGCACCGATGCGGGAGGCGTCAGTACCGGTGATGGATATGGTGGCACCGATGAGCTACGCGGACATCGACATGGTGCACATGGATCCACCGGTGCCCGTTCCCTTCGTCCACGCTGGCGGGTTCCTGCGCGGGTTCGACGCAGACGTCATTGCCGCCCTCGTCCAAGAGGCGGGACCAGGAACGGACTGCCCGCTGCTGGAGGTGGAAGTACGGCTGATGGGCGGCGCCTATGCCCGGGCCGGCGACGGCAGTGATGCGGTCTCGGGCCGTGATGAGCCCTTCATCCTGGTGCTTGTCGCCCTCATGGCGCCGCCGAATATCGAGCTGATCCCCGCCGCGATGCAGTCGATGTTCACGGCCATGGCCCCGCACCTGTCCGGGCGGACATTCGTGAACCTGCACGGTATCCCCGGCGACGAGGCAGACCGCGCCCGCGCCTGGTCGGACGAGACCTACGCCCGGCTGGTCCGCGCCAAGTCCATCTATGACCCCGGCAACCTGCTCCGGTTCCAGCACTCCATCGGCCAGGCCACCGGCTCGGCCTAAGCGTCACGGCCTAAGCGTCACGGCATCGGCGCTGAGCTCTCAGGCCGGCATCCGAAATGCGCCCGCCATCGCGGTCCGCCTGCTACGCATCGGCCATCGAGCGGAGATTGTCGAGGACGACCCGTCCCGCCGGCCAGGCGGGCCAGAGGGGACGGGTCAAGGCGTAGATGCGCTGGCTGACCGAGATGGAGTCCGTATCGAGCAGGACTGCCGTTGTGTGCCGCGGCCGTGCGGCCGGAAACAAGGCCACGCCGAGGCCGATACTGACGAAGGATTCG
>JBFGBS010000205.1:0-4830 GCA_041567475.1 Arthrobacter sp. | reverse complement strand
GGAGACTGGAAGCCTCAACCACCAAAGGCGGAACCCCTTGATCAATCTTCAGCAGGACGCAGACGGCTTCATCCGGATGCCCCGTCACTTCCCGGCCAGCGTCCGCATCTCCATCACCTTTAATGACGGCGCCGCCGGGGAATTCACCGGGCAGCAGCTGAACCAGGCCTATGACAACGCCTTGGCCGAGTACCGGGCGAAGAACAACCTCGACGCCAAGGGATTCTCCCGGGCGCCGCGGACCAAAACGAACTCCGGCAACAAGATCGAGTTCGTCCCCGTCCACCCCGGGATGGGTAAGTAACGCTTACCGCGTCACAACGAGCACCGTCCCGACGTTGGCGATGTTGGCCCGCACGGCCTGCTCCACCGACCGGCTGACGGTGGCCAGATCGGCCATCGTCCAGTCCGGGTCTGCCGGGGCGGTGACTTCCACGTGCAGCCGGTGGCCGCTCCACCGGAGCCGGACGGTCGACGCCGCCGGCGCCACCGGGGCAATCGCCGCTTCCGTGCGGTCCAGCAGGTCAGGGTCGACGCCGTCGAGCAGCCGGCGGCCGACGTCCCGTGCGGTGCCCCAAAGCAGGACAAAGATCGCCGCCGAAATCAGGAGCCCGATGATGGGATCCGCCAGCGGGAATCCCAGCCACACGCCGATGACGCCGGCCACCACGGCGAGGGACGTAAACCCGTCGGTCCGGGCGTGGAACCCGTCCGCCACCAGTGCCGCCGAGCCGATCTCCCGGCCGACCCGGATCCGGTACATGGCCACGATCTCGTTGCCCGCAAAGCCGATCAGCCCGGCCGCGAAAACCCAGCCGAGGTTGCTGATGGGCTGCGGATCGAAAAAGCGGCTGACCGATTCCACGGCGGCCACAACGGCGGACAAGGCAATCATGGCCACGATGAAGAGGCCGGCCAGATCCTCCGCCCGGCCAAACCCGTACGTGTAGGTCCGGGTCGCCCTCCGGCGGCCCAGCATGAACGCAATCCACAGCGGGACGGCGGTCAGGGCATCGGAGAAGTTGTGGATCGTGTCCGCCAGCAAGGCCACCGAGCCACTGAAAAGGAACACCCCCAGTTGCAGCAGCGCCGTCGCTGCAAGGACCACCAGGGAGATTTTTAGCGCCCGGATGCCCTTGGCCGAGGCCTCCATCGCATCGTCGACTGAGTCCGCGGCGTCGTGGCTGTGCGGGACGAAAAGGCCATGCAGGAAGCCCTTTAGTCCGCGCGGGTGCTCGTGGCTGTGGTCATCGTGCCGATGGCTGTGGTCATGAGCATGCTCATGCTCATGCTCGTGGCCATGGTCATGCCCGTGCGCGTGCGAGGACCCATGGGAGTGGCTGCCGGTCTGCGTCATCGGATCCGAGCCGCCGTCGTGGGGTCGGCGGCGGGCTGGTGATGCCGCGGAGTGCCGCCCAGGGAGTGTTCCGCTTGGAAGATCGCATCCGTGACGAGCTGCCGGGCGTGTTCGTTTTCGAGCCGGTAGAACACCCGGGTGCCTTCCTGCCGGGTGGAGACCATGCGGGCCAGGCGCATCTTGGCGAGGTGCTGCGAGACTGCGGATTGGGGCTTGCCCACCGCTTCGGCGAGGTCGTTGACCGACATCTCGCCCTCGCTCAGCGCAAGGATCAGCCGCACCCGGGTCGCGTCAGCGAGCATTGCGAACACCTCGACGGCGAGTTCCACGAAGTCGCCGTCGAGGGGCGGAGTCACGTGCTTATCTGCATCCATGCGAATATTCTTACATACGCATTATGAAAGGGGTTGTTGAACGACGTAACCGCCTGCGCCTGCGGGGGAGCAGTTCGTCAGTACTCGTGTTTGTGGGCCGCGGCGAACTGGCGGAAGACGTCCTTCGGTGCGGGCCCGGTCAAGCGGAAGTCCTTGGTCAGGATTCCGGCCAGGTCCTCGAGCGCCTTCCGAAGCACTACGCCGCTCAACCTGACGCCCGCGTCCTGTGAATCTGCGGCTTTGATGGTCAGCTTCAAGGCCTGGGTCAGTGAGGCGCCCAGCGACATCGCGGGGGAGTCCTCGCGGAAGTAGTACGACTCGGGAGTCTGCGTGAGGTCAATCCGGATCTGGACGATATCGATGGCCAGCGACTCCAGCGTCCAGGCGGCGGCCCCGGCATCCCGGGCGCCGATGTTTCCGGCATAGTCGGCCTCGCCCAGCACGGTCAGGCGGATTGCCAGCGCCCGCCGCCGCGCCAGCGCCGGGTAGACCTGCATGAACCACGTCACGGCCGCGGTCAGCAGCCCGAACCCGATAAGCGCCTCGACCGGGGACAGCAACCTGATCCACGGATCCGACAAAATCACGTCGCCGTACCCGACCGTCGTCAGGGTGGCCAGGGAGAAATAGAGCGACTCGGCGAAATCCCCGTAGGCGGCTTCGTCGAGGCCTTCAACGTAGACGAACCCATCCGGCACATGCGGATAGTAGACCAGGGCCCAGCCTACGGTCTGCAAGGTGGCCCAAAGCAGCGTTACGCCGACCAGCGCCACGGGCCCGGCAAGCGACAACGCCGTGGCGCCCAGCGCCTGGGCCATCCGCCACACGAGGTCGATGACGAAACGTCCCACCCTGCCCTGCCCGGTGGGATGCAGCAAGGTGTGGAAGACATCATGAAGTCCGACTGCGATGAGCACGAACCCAAGCACACTGAACATCCACTCCATGGCAGGTGGCTCCTCTTTCAAAAATGACGGCTATGCGAGTAAAGCAGTTTCCGGGGCCCACGTGAACGCAGGCGCGGTGCCGGATTAATGGAAGGTCGCCCCGCCATCCGTGGAGACCAGCACGGCCGCGGTGGTGGCCGCCCAGATCAGGGGCGTGCCGTCCGGGCCTTGGGTTGCGGCGATCGCCTGCACCTCGCCGCTGACGGTTCCGGTCCGTTGCCAGGTGGAGCCGGCATCCGGTGAGTAATACACGGTGCCGTCGGGGGCGACGCCGACGGCGGCCCGCGGGCCGGCGAACGTGGCGAACTGGATCACCGGTGCCGCTGTGTTCAATGCCCACGTGTGCCCGCCGTCGGCCGAGCGCTGCACACCGTCAGTAGTGGTGGCAAGGACGACGTCACTCTCCGGGTTTCCGGCGAGAACGGCGGGGGTGAACCCGGCTGCGACCGTGTCCCAGGTTCTGCCGTCGGCGCTGGCCCGCAGCGTGCCGTCGAATCCGACAAGTCCGGACTTCGAAACGGTGAGGGCGTGGAAATCGGAGTCGCCCTGCCGGGACAGCGGCTCCCAGCTCTTGCCGCCGTCGGTGGTCTTGATCAGCCCCAGCGGATTGGGCAGTTCGGAGCCTTGCCCGGGGTGGCCGGAAGCATAAAACACATCCGGGTCTGTGGTGGCGGTGAAGCCCATGAGGTCGTTCGTGGGGCCGATTTTCACGGCAGGCTGCCCGGTAACGTCAAAGAGGCCTTCGTGCGTGGCCATCAGCACCCGGCCTGAGTCGGCGTTGACGCTCAGGCCGTGGACATGGGCGTTCGGCAGTCCCGACGCTGCGGCGACTGCCGGTGAATGGCTGGTCTCGGCAGTTGGTGACGGACCGGGGCTGGACGGCGCGCAGGCGGACAGCGCCAGGGTCAGCGCGGCTGCCGCGGCTGCGAGGGCCGCGCCCCGGCGATTCAGAGAGGACAGGTCAAGCATGAATAACTCCAGGGATCAGGGATCAGGGTTTTGTGGGTGGAGGAGTGCGGTGCCGGTCCCTGCGCGGGACCGGCGCCGCGGAGCGCTGGCTAGAGCGTGCCCAGCAGGGCCTGCATTTCCTGGATTTCCGCTTCCTGTGCCGCGATGATGTTCTTGCTCAGCGCGACCGCGTCCGCGTTTTCACCTGAGGCTTCCTCGGTCTTGGCCATCATCAGCGCACCCTCGTGGTGCGCAATCATCTGGGTCAGGAACAGTTTCGCTGCCTCGGCGCCCTGGGCGCTTTTCAGTGCGTCCATGTCGTCCTGGCTCATCATGCCGGACATGCCGTGGCCGGCGGACATTTCTTCGGGCTCGTTCCAGGTCTTGAGCCAGCCGGTCATCGTACTGATTTCCGGGGCCTGTGCTGCCTTGATCCTGGCAGCCAGGGCTGTCACCTGCGGATCAATGTCCTGCTTCTCAAGGATGATCTCGCTCATCTCCACAGCCTGGCGGTGGTGGGGGATCATGCCCTGGACAAACATGGTGTCCGCCGCGTTGTGGAGGACTTCGTCGAGCGGCGCTGCGGTGGCCGGCATGCTTGAACTGCCGTGGTCCATGCTGGGCATGCTGCTGCCGGCAGCTCCGGTTCCTGTTGAACAGCCGGTCAGGGCCAGGATGGCGGCGAACGTGGCGGCGGAAAGAGTCGGAATCTTCTTCATGGGTTTGGGTCCTTCAAAAAATCGTCGGGAGCCTCGTCTGCTCACGGGTAGCGGGCATGGTTCGGTCGGCTGTCCCGGCGGGGAGCTAGCGGGATATGGCTGATGCGCCGGTCGGCCCGGCACGGCAAGGCTTTTACGTCCGGCTGATGCACAGTTCGCCCGGGGACGGCGTCCCGGGCCGATACGGATATGACGCGTACCGGGGTTCCCGGCGGGGTTCATCATCAGTCCAGAGCACGGTGCGGCCCGGCGGCGGAGCGGCCAAGGTGGAGTTTCCGGGATATGGAGTGCATCCGGGGTCCATGCCCGACATTGCCGGGCAGCCACTCGGCTCGGCGCAGGAATGGCTCTGGAGCATAGGGGTGCCGGCCAGTTTGCCGGGCGCCTCGACGGATGAAACGCCGGATACCGCTAAGTTTCCGCCGTGCGCGGCGCTTCCCGCGGCGTGCCCGGCCGTGGCCATAGCGGCGGCGCTGTGGGTCGGG
>JBFGBS010000204.1:0-4867 GCA_041567475.1 Arthrobacter sp. | reverse complement strand
GGACGCGGTGGCCGCCGCCAACATCCTCGCCCCGGCCCTCCTGCGCGGCCAGGTGCCTCCGGCCGAACTGGCGAAAGTCGCGCGACGGCGGCGCATGCCCACCGTCGTGGTGCAGACCGTCCAACGGGTTATGCACCGCGTGCTGTTCGGGCCCATCCTGACGGGAACGCGTTCCGGTGCCCCGGCGCCCCTGCTGTTCCTGGCCCGCCGGCTGCCGGCCTTCGGCCAGATCGGCCCGCGGTTCCTGGCGTTCGGGCCCCGGCCTGAACACGCCCCCGGGTTTGCCAGGCGCGCTCCGCAGCGCTCATAGGACAGCAGCGCTCCTAGGACAGCCGGTGGCGGAACCTGTCGCCGGATCGGCTCCTTGAAGCCCGTCACCCGTGAGCTGCGAGGTAGTCGATCAGGCCCTGCACGGTGCCCACCTGCGGGTAGTCGCGCTCGGGGATGTCCACCCCCGTGGCGGTGTCGATGCTTTGGACGAGCCGCAGGAAGTCCAGCGAGTCCAGCTCGAGGTCCTGCCGCAGCCGGGAGTCCTCCGGCACGGTTGCCAGATCCACATCGGGGGCCACTTTGCCCAGGGCGGCGTGGACGGCGGTGCGGGCGTCCTGCTCGTTCATAAGTCCTCCGGTTGTTGCAGCAACTCGTCGATCCGGGCCAGATAACGGGCGCCCCGCAGCCCGTCGCTGACCCGGTGATCAGCCGAGAGCGTGGCCACGGCCACGGGCCGGACGCCGAGCAACCCGTCCCGCGCCCACGGCTGCTCCGTCACGCGTCCGAAGCCCACCATGGCAACCTGCGGGGGATAAATGACGCCAAAAACACTGTCGACCCCCAAGTCCCCGAGATTCGTCACGGTCAGGGTGGGGTCCGCCATTTCGGCGCGCTGCAACCGTCCGGCCCGTGCCCGGCCGACCAGATCCTGCAACTGCCTCATCAGGTCATCCACGCCCAAGGTGTCGGCGTCATGGATTGCGGGTGCCACCAGGCCGCCGTGGCGCAGGGCCACCGCGACGCCCAAATGAACTGCGGCGCTCGGCCGGAACCCGCCGTCGTCGTAAAAGCCGTTGACCTCCGGCACGTCCCGTGCTGCGAGCGCCGCAGCCTTGAGCAGGAGGACGGAGGGGATGAGCCGGGAAGCGACCGGACGCTCGGCGTTGACGGACTGCATCCAGGCGACGGCGGCCCGCAGGTCCAGCGTGGTGCTCAGGTAGTAGTGCGGAATGGTCTTCTTAGACCGCGCCATCAGGGCGCCGACGGCGCGGCGCAGGCTCGCCGTGCGCTCGCGAGCCGCTGTTGCGGTCGGCTGCGGGACTTCCGGCGCAGCCTCCGGGACCGTGTCCGGCGCGGCCCGAGCGGCTGGTTCAACCGCTTGGGGCTGCGACGCACCGGCGGCCTTGGGGGTTGCCGGGCGGGCCTCGGCGTGGCGCTCGATATCCGCCGCCGTGACCGCTCCGGCCGGGCCGGTGCCGGTGACGGACGCAAGGTCGACGCCGAGTTGGTCCGCCAGCCGCCGTGCCCGGGGCGAAGACCGCACCCTCCCGCCGGACGGATGGGCATGCTCCGCCGAGACCTGCTCCGACTGGGCATGCTCCGCCGAGACCTGCTCCGACTGGGCATGCTCCGCCGAGACCTGCTCCGACTGGGCATGCTCCACGTCGGACCGGGTGACGGCGCCGTGCCTGCCGGTGCCGCGAATGCTGTCGGTGTCCACCCCCAGTTGGTGCGCCAGGTGCCGCACGGGGGGAGTGATGGGTGCGGCTGACCGTGCGGGGTGCGGTGGCGGCGTGACGCGGTGGGGCGGCCCCGCGGCCGCGTCCTCGTGGCCCCGGGCCGTCGCCGGCGCCCGCTTCGATGGTGGCGGGGGTTCGACCTCGGCAGGGGTTTGGGCGATTCGGGCCAGCGGCGTGCCCACGGGCACGGTCTGTCCGATCTCGACCAAGAGCTCGGACACCACGCCTTCCTCGAAGGACTCCACGTCCATCACGGTCTTGTCCGTGTCCACGACGGCCACCAGATCCCCGCGGCGCACGTAGTCCCCGGGTTTGACGAGCCACTCGACCAGCTTGCCGTGCTCCATGTCGGCCCCGAGCGAAGGCATGAGGAAGTCAGCCACGGGTCCCGGCCGCCTCCCACGCTGCGGCGACGATCCGCTCCACCGACGGCAGGGCAGCCAGTTCCATGTGCTTGGAATAGGGGATCGGCACTTCGGCGCTGCAGACCCGGCCGACGGGCGCGTCCAGGTCAAAGAACGCCTGTTCGGTGATCCGGGCGCTGATTTCGGCGGACAGGCTCCCGCTGCGCCAGCCTTCGTCGATCACGACGGCGCGGTGCGTCCGGGCAACGGAGGCGAGAATGGCGTCGTCGTCGAGCGGCCGGAGTGTCCGCAGGTCCAGGACCTCCGCGTCCAGGCCCTCCCCGGCGAGCTGTTCCGCGGCGTCCAGCGTGATGGGGAGTGTCCCGCCGTAGGTGATCAGCGAAATATCGGTCCCGGGCCGGCGGGTGGCGGCTGTCGCGATGTCCACCGCGCCGGCATCCTCGGCGAGGTCGCCGGTGACGTTGTAGAGCGAGCCGTGTTCGAAAATCAGTACGGGGTCAGGGTCTTCCAGCGCGGTCCACAGCATCCCGCGGGCATCCTCGAGGGTGGCGGGGGCGAGGATCCGCAGGCCCGGGATGTGCGCGTACCAGCCCTCGAGGCTGTGCGAGTGCTGGGCGCCGAGCTGCCGGCCGGCTCCCGTGGTCATCCGGATCACGAGCGGGACGTTGAGCTGCCCTCCGGTCATATGCAGCAGGGTGGCGGCGTTGTTCACGATCTGGTCCAGTGCGAGGAGGCTGAAGTTGACGGTCATGACCTCGACGATGGGACGCATCCCGCCCAGCGCGGCGCCGATCCCGGCACCGACAAACCCGGATTCGGACAGCGGCGTATCCCGGATGCGGTCCGGGCCGAACTCCTCGAGCAGGCCCAGGCTTACGGCGAATGAACCGCCGTAGGGGCCCACGTCCTCGCCCATCAGGAAGACCCGCTCATCGCGACGCATGGCGTCGCGGATCCCGGCCCGGAGGGCGTCGCGGTAGCTGGATTTCACGGTGCGGCCTCCCCTGCGGAACCCTTGCCGGCAGTGCCGGCGGGCGCCCCCGGTTCGCTATAGACCGGCCCGCTGTAGACCGGCTCGCTGTAGACAAAGCGGGTCAGGTCTTCGACGGGTTCCAGAGTGCCGGCTTCGGCGGCGTCGACGGCGGCGCTTATTTCCGTTGCCGCGGCGGCCTGCAGCTCCGACCAATCGGCGTCGGACAGCTGCCCCGCGGTTTCCAGCGTGGCGCGGAGAACCGTGATTGGGTCCCGTTCCATCCATTGTGAGACCTCGGCTTTGTCCCGGTACCGTTCGGGGTCGAACATCGAGTGCGGACGGAACCGGTAGGTCCGCAGTTCCAGGAAGTGCGGGCCGCCGCCGGAGCGGACGGCGTCGACGGCGCGGCGTCCGGCCTCTTCGACGGCGAGGACATCCATGCCGTCCACGGCCCAGGCCGGAATTTCGTAGGCGGCGGCTTTGAGTGCGAGGTCCCGCTGGGACTCCGAGCGTGCCAGTGCGGTCCCCATGGCGTACAGGTTGTTTTCGCAGCAGAAGAGCACGGGCAACTGCCAGAGTGCGGCGAGGTTCAGGCTCTCGTGGAACTCGCCCTCCGCGACGGCGCCTTCGCCGAAGAAGCACACAGTGACGTTGGAGCGGCCCTTCATTTTGTCCGCCAGGGCCAGCCCGACGGCGAGCGGCAGGCCGCCGGCGACGATCGCATTGCCGCCGTAGAAGCGGGTCGCGGCGTCGAAGAGGTGCATCGATCCGCCGCGTCCGCGGCAGCACCCTTCCAGCCGGCCGTACATTTCGGCGAGGATCGACTCCGCCGGGACGCCGCGCAGCAGGGCGTGTCCGTGCTCCCGGTAGGTCGCGATGACCGCGTCCTGCGCAGTGAGGGATTCCATGATGCCGGCTGCGACGGCTTCCTCGCCGATATAGACGTGCAGGAAGCCGCGGATCTTGCCGGCGCTATAGAGCTCTATGCATTTCTCTTCCAGCTGGCGCACCCGCACCATTTGCCGCAGCAGATGTCGTCCGTGCTCCGGGTCGGGCAGGCCGGCGGGACCGCGGGTTGCCCGCGTCATGGCCGTGTCTCCGGCGGGGACTCGATGGTGGACGTGTCGCCCTCCGGGAGGCCGAGTTCGCGGGCCTTGAGCAGGCGGCGAAGGATCTTGCCGCTGCGGGTCTTGGGCAGGGCCGCGGTGAAGTCCAGCAGGCGGGGGGCGACGGCCGGGCCGAGCCGTTTGCGGGCGAAGGCGATGATGTCCAGTTGCAGGTCTTCGGAGGGGGCCCAGCCGGGGCGGAGTTCGACGAATGCCTTGACGATTTCGCCGGCGACGGGATCGGGGATGCCGATCACTCCGGCCTCTGCCACGGCCTCGTGTTCCATCAGGGAGCTCTCGACCTCGAACGGGCCGATCAGGTGCCCGGAGGACTTGATGACGTCGTTGCCGCGGCCGACGAACCAGTAGTAGCCGTCGGCGTCGCGCTTTGCGAGGTCGCCGGTGAGGTACCAGCCGCCCACGAAGCAGCGCCGGTAGCGCTCCTCCTCGTGCAGGTAACCGCGGAACATCGACGGCCAGCCGGGCCGGAGCGCGAGTTCGCCGACGGTGTCCGGGGCCGTCACCTGCACTGCCGCGCCGTCCCGCAACAACGGGTTGCCCTCGGCGTCGCGGGCGAGGATGGCCGCCTCGATGCCCGGCAACGGCCGGCCCATGGAACCGGGCCGGATATCCATGGACGCGTAGTTGGAAATCATGATGCCGCCGGTTTCGGTCTGCCACCAGTTATCGTGG
>JBFGBS010000203.1:0-4916 GCA_041567475.1 Arthrobacter sp. | reverse complement strand
TGGGGCGGGACCGTGACGCCCGGGTTCGAGGAACGCTTCGCGGCCGCGTACGACGTCGAGGTCCAGGCCTGGGCCGACGCGGCCCGTGCCGGCGGGATCGGCGGGCCCACCGCCTGGGACGGGTACGCGACCGCGGCGTGCTGCGAAGCCGGCGTCGAAGCCCAGAAAAACGGCCGGAAAGTCCCCGTGAACCTCAACCCCAAACCCGCCCTCTACACCTAAGCAACACCCGGCCCGGAGGCCCGGGAACCAGTGGCCGCGGGAATGGGCCGGGCATCAGGAAAGGGGCGGACACTGTCCGCCCCTTTCCTATACCCTCTGGAAACCAGCCTGATCCACGATGGAGTGTGCCGTGAAGCACCTCACGATCGGCGACGGCGACTCCACACCATCAAGCAATACGTACAGAAGGCGTGCGGATAGCGGGCCGGTATTGTCAGGACACGTCGTGCAACCGGGGGAGCGCGTCCACCAGGGGCGCCAGTTCCGGAACGTGCTGCGCTTCTTCCAGCGCCTGTTCCAGCGTGGCGTCGTGGATGGGCCGGGCCTGCTCCAGGAGGGTGACGCCGCTCGGCGTGAGCTCGGTGTAGATCCCCCGGCGGTCCTCCGTGCACAGGATCCTGGTCAGCAGGCCGCGGTCCTCGAGCCGATTGACCAGGCGTGTGGTGGCGCTGGCGCTCAAGGCGGACGCCCGGGCCAACTGCTGCATCCGCATGTGCCAGCCATCCTGACGGCTCAGTGCGTCCAGCACCGTGAATTCGACGACGGATAACCGGGCGCTGGCCTGCAGGGACCGTTCCAGCTCCGCCTCGATCAACCCGTGCAGGGCCGCCAGGGTGCGCCAGCCCTGTGCCCGGACCTCAACGGCGTCGTCCTTGATGCCCATCAGTTCTCCTCTTCAAGTCAGGCCGCAGCGCCCCGGAAAACCGGAGCGCACGCATGCGCACAATTTAGTTGCTTGCGCGGCATAGTTGCTTGTGCAACAATAAATACCGCGTCTGCAACTAATAGCTTACGCCTCACAACACTTTCCGTACAGTTTTCAAAGGAGCTCTTCCATGCCGCTTGGCCTCATCGCCTTAGCCCTCGGCGGGTTCGGGATCGGACTCGCCGAATTCGTCATCATGGGCCTGCTGCCCGAGGTGGCCGCAGACTTCGACGTCAGCGAGGCCACCGCCGGCTGGCTCATCTCCGGGTACGCCCTCGCCGTTGTGGTCGGTGCCCTGCTGCTCACTGCCGCCGTAACCCGGCTGGAGCGCAAGCCCGTGCTGGCAGCGCTCATGGTGCTGTTTGCCGCCGGCAACCTCGTATCAGCGCTGGCGCCCGACTACCAACTGATGATGATCGGCCGCATCATCGCGGCGCTCGCGCACGGCGCCTTCTTCGGCATCGGGGCCGTCGTCGCGGCGAGCCTGGTTCCCGCCGACAAAAAGGCGGGTGCCATCGCCATTATGTTCACCGGCCTGACCGCGGCAAATGTCCTGGGCGTTCCGTTCGGCACCATGTTGGGGCAGGCTGCGGGCTGGCGCTCGACCTTCTTTGCGATCACCGGCATTGGCGTTCTTTCCCTCATCGGCATCCTGGCCCTCGTGCCCAAGGCTGCCGCCGGGGCCGGAACGACGTCCCCGGTGGGCCTGCGCGGCGAGCTGAAGGCCTTCCGGTCCGGCCAGGTCTGGCTGTCCATCCTGGTGACGATCCTGGGTTACGGGGGAGTGTTTGGCGCCTTCACCTACATCGCCTACACGCTGACCGAAGTCTCCGGGTTCGCCTCGTCCGCCGTGCCGTGGCTGCTCGTCCTCTTCGGCGGCGGACTCTTCCTCGGCAATACCCTGGGCGGCCGGGCCGCGGACAAAAATGTGGACCGCACCCTCGTGGTGGTGCTCGCCGTGTTGGTGGCCGTGCTGGTGGTCTTCGCCCTGACGGCCCAAAGCCAGCCGATGACGATTCTGTCCATCATCCTGCTCGGCGGCTTCGGCTTCGCGACCGTCCCGGGGCTGCAGATGCGCGTGATGAAGTACGCCAGCAGCGCGCCCACGTTGGCCTCCGGCGCCAACATCGGCGCGTTCAACGTGGGCAACGCACTGGGTTCCTGGCTCGGCGGGGTCACCATCACGGCCGGACTCGGCTACACGTCGCCGATCTGGGCCGGCGCAGCCGTCACCGTGCTCGGCCTGGGGGTCGTGGTGTTTGCCGCCCGTCGGGCCAGGAAGGACGACGGCGTCCGGACCGTGCGCGGCGGAACGCCCGGCGGCGGGGTGGACGGGGACCGCGACCGGGACCGCGACCTGCAGCCGGTCTAGCGGATTCCTAGGACTGCGCCGTGAACGGCAGGCGGGGATCCACGTCCTGGCCCTGCCAGGTCTGGCGGATCCAGCCGTGGTGCGGGTCGTCGCTGATGAGCCAGTCCCGGACCGGGCCGGGCCCGGCCATGACGTTCAGGTAGTACAGGTCATAGCCCGGGGCGGCCATCGCGGGCCCATGCCAGCCGTAGGGCACCAGGACCACATCGCCGGTCCGCACCTCGGCGGCGACGTCGATGGGCCGCTCATCCGAGGCGTACACGCGCTGGTAACCGACGGCGTCGGCGGCGCCCCCGTCCGGGGCGCCGGGCGCGACCCGGGTTTCGAAGTAGTAGATCTCCTCCAAGCTGGTTTCCCCGTCTTTTTCCTCGTCGTGCTTGTGCGGCGGGTACGAAGACCAGTTGCCGGCCGGGGTGATCACTTCGCAGACAATAAACCGGTCCGCTTCCAGGGCTGCGGGCGTGCCGAAATTGTGGACCTGCCGTGAGCAGTTCCCGGCGCCGCGCAACTCCACCGGGATTTCGGCGGCCGTCACCAGCCGGGTCGGGTACGACGTCTTCGCGGGGGCCGTGGCGATGGCGACCCGGCCGCCGGCGGCCGACCCGATCCTCACCGCGCTGTCCGTGCCGGTGTAGAGGACGTCGCTGGGTCCGTGGAACACGCTGGCGCGGCCGGCCAACTCATAGTCATGGCCGTCGACGGCGGCGGTGAAGGATCCGCTGAGCGGAATCACGATGCGTTCTTCGGCGGCAGCAGCTAGTTCGACGACGGCGCCGGCGTCCAGCGTCGCCACTTTCAGCCCGGTATGCGCCCAGCCTTCGACGGCAATGGTGGAATCGGACGTGCCCAGGGAGATGTCCCAAAGGGCGTCGGCGGCGGAACCCAGCGGATAGACCCAATTGGTCATGACGGTAGTCTTTCGGTCGAAGTTTGTCCGGCGTGCAGGGGGTGGATCAGCGCTGGACGAGGGTCATTTCGAAGCTGTAGGAATCGGCGCGGTAGACGTGGTGGCCGGTTTCCACCATGCGTCCCGTGTCGTCCACCGCCGTGCGCTCCATGGTCACGAGCGCCGAGCCCGGCGCGGCGTCCAGCAGGGAAGCCTGATAGTCGTTGGCGACCATGGCGCCGATCCGCTGGGTCGCCAGCCGGAAATTCACGCCGGCGTCGCGGAGGATCCCGTAGAGGCCGCTGGCGCCCAGCGCGCCTTCATCAAGGGAGGTGATGTCGTCGCGGACCCAGTTCTCCATCAAGGCCAGCGGCTTGCCGCCCACCTTGCGCAGCCGCGTGAAGTGGTACACCTTCGCGCCGGCAGGAAGCTGCAGGGCTTTGAGGGTTGCTTCGTCCGCTTCGACATGGGCAAAGCTCAGTACGTCCGTCGTGGGTTTGCTGCCATTGTTGCTGAGGTCGTCGTAAAGGCTGGAGAGTTCAAGCGGCCGCCGGACCTGGCTGGAAACCACCTGCGTGCCGACTCCCCGTTTGCGGACGAGGAGGCCGGCGCGCACGAGGTCGTCCATGGCTTTGCGCATCGTCGGGCGGGAGAGGTTGAGCTGGGCGGCGAGATCGATTTCATTGTCCAGTCGGCTGCCCGGCGGCAGCAGGCCGGAGTGGATGGCGGCTTCGATGCCTTGGACCACCTGGTGGTAGAGCGGCACGGGCGACGAGCGATCGATGCTGAGGTTGAGTTGATTCGCCAATGAATGCTCCCTAGTGCACCTCGGATAATTCCGAGTGTTTCCGTACGTTTTGGCGTACGCCTTTATGCTGCGTATGTTCTCTTGATAGGACATGCTGCCATTTCCGATACTAGCAGCAGGCCTCCTCGTGCTCCAGAGCTCTCCAGAGTCACAAAATAATCCTTCGACGTCAAAACATCCTAATGTCAGGACAAAGTATTGACATCTGTGAGTTGAATCACCATGATCGTTGATAGAAGGCCGACTGACTGGCGCAACGAAGCGCGCGGGGCGGCCCGGAATTATAAGGAGATGAATCGTGACGAAGCTTTCGTGGCGTAAGGCGGCTCTCGTAGCCTCGGTGGTCCCCATGCTGGCACTGGGTGCGTGCTCGAGCGCCGGGGGCAAGGCTCCCGAAGCCGCCGGTGGCGGCGGTGGCGGTCAAGCCGTCAGCACGCCGAAACTTAAGATCGCCCTGATCACCCACGCAGCCCCCGGCGACACCTTCTGGGACATTGTCCGCAAGGGCGCCGAGGAGGCCTCGGCGAAGGACAACGTGGAGCTGCTGTACACCTCCGATCCGGAAGGCGGCCGGCAGGCCCAGCTGATTGAGCAGGCCATCAACCAGAACGTCGACGGGATCGCAGTGACCCTGGCCAAGCCGGATGCGCTCAAGGGCGCCCTCGAGAAGGCCACCGCCGCGGGCATCCCCGTCGTCAGCCTGAACGCCGGCGAATCGGTGTCGGCCCAGCTCGGCGCTTTCACGCACTTCGGCTCGAACGAACAACTGGCCGGTGCAGCGGTCGGCGACAAGCTAAAGAGCGAGGGCCTGTCCCACCCCATCTGCGTCATCCAGGAACAGGGCCACGTCGGCCTCGAAGCCCGCTGCGCCGGCGTCAAGGAAAAGCTGCCCGCCACGGAGATCCTCTATGTCGCCGGTACG
>JBFGBS010000202.1:0-4924 GCA_041567475.1 Arthrobacter sp. | reverse complement strand
GGCCCACCGCCTGGGACGGGTACGCGACCGCGGCGTGCTGCGAAGCCGGCGTCGAAGCCCAGAAAAACGGCCGGAAAGTCCCCGTGAACCTCAACCCCAAACCCGCCCTCTACAACTAACGGCAGGGGGCATGTCCTTCCCTCCGCTTCTGCCCTACCCTGCAACCATGTCAGACCCACGATGGAGTGCCCCGTGAAAATTGCGCTTGACCCGACCCCGTTCCACCACAGCCACACCCTGCTGGAGTTCCCGCGCGTCGTCGCGGACCTCGGCTACGAGTACCTGCAGCTGACCCCGCACCCGGACTTCATCCCGTTCTACAACCACCCCAAGGCCGACGACGAGCTCGTCGCGGCACTGAAGAAGTCCTGCACCGACGCCGGCGTCGGGATCGCCTCGGTCCTGCCGGTGCTGCGCTGGTCCGGACCCGACGAGGACGCCCGCGAAGCCGCCGTAAGGTATTGGAAACGCGTCATCCAGATCACCGTGGACCTGGGCGTGGGCACCATCAACACCGAGTTCAGCGGCCGGCCGGAGAAGGCCGAGGAATCCGAGCGGGCCTTCTACCGCTCCATGGAAGAACTGCTCCCGATCATCGAACGCGAAGGCCTGGACCTGCTCATCGACCCGCACCCGGATGACTTCGTCGAGGAAGGCCTCGCCGCGATCCGGATGATCCGCGGCCTGAACTCGAAAAACGTCGGCCTGGTCTATGTTGCCGCGCACAGCTTCCACATGAGAGACCCGGCCCTGGAGATCATGCGCGCCGCCGGGGACAGACTGCGCCTGGTCCACGTCGCGGACACCATGGACCACCACGCCTCCCACGGGCTGCGCTACATCACCAACCCGCCCGGGAACCCGGTCCGGGTCCACCAGCACCTCAAAATCGGCGACGGCGACGTCAACTGGGACGAGTTCTTCGCCGGCCTGCACGAAATCGGCTTCCTCGACCGGCCCGACACCGTGATGGTCTCCTCCGTCTTCGCCGAAAACGACAACGCCCCCGACGTCTCCCGCTACCAGCTCGAGACCATGAAGCAGCACATCCAGAAGGCCACGCGATGAAATTCGGCGTCTACACCGCGATCCTGCACGACCGTTCCCTGCCCGAGGCCCTGGACGCCATCGCTGCCCTGGGCCTCGACGCTGCCGAGATCAACGCCGGCGGATTCCTGCCGCCCGTACATCTGCCGATCGATGACATCCTCACCAGCCGGGCAGCCTGCGATGACTACCTCGGGATCTTCGCGGACAAAGGAATCACGCTGGCGGGGCTGAACGCCAACGGAAACCCGCTGCATCCGAACCGTGCCATCGGGGAGCAGCACGCGGCAGACCTCAAGCGGGCCATCCGCGCCGCCGGTGCACTCGGCCAGACCCGGGTCGTGACGATGTCCGGGCTGCCGGGCGGGGAACCGGGCGCAACGGTTCCGAACTGGATCGTCAACGCCTGGAACTCCGGCTCCCTGGACGTCCTGGATTACCAGTGGAATCAGGTCGCTGTGCCGTTCTGGCGGGAAATTGACCAGCTCGCGGGCGACCACGGGGTCAAGGTCGCCATCGAGATGCACCCGCAGAACCTGGTCTTCAACCCGCCGACCCTCAAGCGGCTCGTGGAGAAGACCGGAGCACAAAACGTCGGCGCCGAGATGGACCCCTCGCATTTGTTCTGGCAGGGCATCGACCCCATTGCCGCCGTCAAGTACCTCGGGCCGCTGGTTTTTCATGCCGCCGCGAAGGACGTACGGATCAACCCCGCACACGCGACGCTCTACGGTGTCCTGGACGAGCGGTTCCGGCGGCTCGCACCCGAGGAGAACCGGGTGAACCTGGGCGGCAACGAATGGGTCAACGAGTGGCCGGAAGACTCTGCGTGGGATTTCGTGGCGCTCGGCCGGGGCCATGACGTGGCCTTCTGGCGGGCCTTCATTGATGCCCTGCGCGCGGTCGACCCGGACATAGCGCTGCACATCGAACACGAGGATGTTTCGCTCGGCCGGATCGAGGGCCTGGAAGTCGCCGCCGGCGTGCTGCGTGAAGCCGCGGGAGTCCTGCAGAAAGGCTAGTGGTACCGTCGGGCCGGACCAGCGATGGCCGGGGCGGGCAGCCGTCCCCGGCATTGACGGCGCTGCGCACTGGGCGTAGACCGGTAGGAGAGGATCACGCGGTCCCCGCGGTCCGGCCCGAAGCAGTGAGATCAACACGGAAACTCCAGCGCCATGCCGAAACAATTGTCCAAACCCACCCCCGGGGTCCTGCGCCGCCGGACCCAGCAACACACCGCCCACGCCGGCGAGCCAAGCAACGGCCCGCTGACGGGCGAGGAACTCCAGCTCGCCGCCCGGAACCACTCGATGCCGCTGGAGGGCCTGCGGCAGGACATCACCCCGCCCGGACTGCACTATCTGCTAAACCACTTCGACATCCCGTTTATCGATGCGGACCATTGGCACCTGCGGATCGGCGGCGCGGTTCAGCGTTCCCTGGAGCTGAACCTGCGGGCGCTCCGCCGGGCTCCCAGCATCAGCATCCCGGTGACCCTTGAGTGCGCCGGCAACGGCCGGTCCCTGCTGCGCCCGCGGCCCGTCAGCCAGCCGTGGGTGCTGGAGGCTGTCGGCACGGCCCTCTGGACCGGTGTCCCGCTGGCCTACCTGCTGGAGCAGGCCGGTGTGAACGAGAACGCCGTCGAGGTCATCTTCACCGGCGCGGATGAGGGCCTGCAGGGCGGTGTCCGCCAGCAGTATGCCCGCAGCCTGCCGGTGGCCGAGGCGTTGCGGCCCGACGTCGTGCTTGCCTACCGGATGAACGGCGCGGACCTGCCACCGCAGCACGGCTATCCACTCCGGCTGGTGGTGCCCGGCTGGTACGGCATGGCCAGCGTTAAATGGCTGTCCGCCATCAAGGTGGTGACGAAGCCGTTCGACGGGTTCCAGCAGGCGGTCGCCTACCGCTACCAGCCTGACGCGGACGACCCCGGCACCCCGGTCACCCGGATCAGGGTCCGCTCGCTGATGCTACCGCCGGGAATCCCGGACTTCTTCACCCGGCGCCGGGTGATGGCGGCCGGGCCCGTGATGCTGAGCGGCCGGGCCTGGTCCGGGCAGGGCGCCGTCGCGCACGTGGAGGTCGGGATCGACGGAAAATGGGCACCCGCACATCTGGAGCACCCGACGGCACCGTTCGCCTGGTGCGCCTGGTCCATGCCGTGGGTGGCTGATCCGGGCGAGCACGAGCTGTCCTGCCGGGCCACGGACGCCACCGGAGCCGTGCAGCCGCTGTCTCCGGCCTGGAACTATCAGGGCATGGGCAATAACGTGGTGCAACGCATCCAGGTCACGGTCGAATAGGCCGCGCCGGTCCAAGGCTTGAGCAGTCCGCGGCTTCAGTAATCCACGATCGCCCCGCTGGAGATGTTCACGGTGGCATCGGTGATGACAGCGGCCCGGTCCGAAACAATGAACGAGGCGACGTTTCCGACATCCGCCAGGGTGGCGGTGCGGTTCAGGTGCGCGGCCGCCGCAATCTCGCGGACAACCTCATCGCGTCCCTCCGTCTGCCAGGGAATGGTCTCG
This sequence comes from Arthrobacter sp., assembly GCA_041567475.1. GTDB lineage: Bacteria > Actinomycetota > Actinomycetes > Actinomycetales > Micrococcaceae > Arthrobacter. The sequence continues at coordinate 1,349 of JBFGBS010000202.1, read as the reverse complement.
ATGATGCCGCCGGAGACGAGCGTGACCACCCTGACGCCGTATTTGCCCAGCTCGAGCGCCCATTGCCGGCGCAATCCCTCCATCGCGTCGAGCGCGACCTTGAATCCGCCGAGGCCGGGCAGCGTCTGCGGGCCGGATCCGCCGAACATCAGCACGACTCCGGCGCGCTGTTTGATCATATGGGTGGCTGCCGCACGGGTGGTCAGGAAGTGCGCCCGGGCCGCCAAGTGAATCGGTTGGGTGAAATCGTCCACGTCGATTTCCATCAGGGGTTGCTGGACGTCACCGAAGGAGATGACGTTGAAGGAAATGTCGATCTTTCGGCTCTTTTTGGCGACCCGACCCACGAACGCATCAACGTCTTCCTCGTTGAGGGCATCAACGACGGCGATCTCGGCCCGGCCGCCGGCCTCCTCGATGTCCCGCGCCACTTTCTCCAGGCTCGCCTGGGTCCGTCCGGCGAGGTGGACCGTTGCCCCCTCGGCCGCGAAGGCCCGTGCCACGGCCCCGCCGATCGCGCCGCCACCACCGTAGATCAGCGCCGTCTTGCCGTGCAGTAGCCCGCTTTCCGGCCTCCCGTTATTCAGCACACCGTCCGCCTCCTGCCAGGGTGGTAAATTTCCTCCACTATGTGCCCGCCATCGGCCACTGGCAAGAGGCGGCAGCCATCAGCCCCGTGGCGGGGCGGCTTCGACCGGGCCCGGCGGTGGAGCAGCATCAACCGCCGGCGGAGGGTCCCCCGGATCGGCCGGCCCCTGGTCCAGGTGGAACGGCGGATACTCGTCCCGCAGCAGGGCCACATAGGCCACCACGCGGTAGATCCACCGGTTCAGGCCAAGCACAAGGTCAAAGAGCCCCTGCCGATACTCGCCGGTCACGAGCAGGATGACACCCGCAATGAAGACCAGCAGCCCCAGAAGGGTCACGCCGGCCCCCTCCTGCACCCAGTTGCCGTCACGGACCGTCCAGGCCCGGACGGTGCCGGTCAGGACTGCAACGACCAGCAGGTGCGGGATGGCCAGCAGCCAGGATTTCACCAGCACCAGGCCGCGCGAGAGCCGCTGCGGGTAGTCGACGTCGAAGTCGGCGGGGTAGTCCGTGCGCGCCAGGGTGAACGGCGGATAGCGGTCCGTGCCGAGCACCCCGTAGGCATAGAAAGCCACCCGCCACTGCCAGCGGATGACCCCGACGTTGTAGTTGAACAATGAACGCGGATAGCGGCCCGTGAACAGGATCGCGAACCAGGCGGCGATGGTGGTCACGATGAATCCAAACCAGAGGAAGAACAGCACAATGTAGTGCGGGATGGCCAGCAGCCACTTGACCAGCCACAGCCAGCGGGAGAGGTT
>JBFGBS010000201.1:0-4924 GCA_041567475.1 Arthrobacter sp. | reverse complement strand
TCTCATAGACGCCGCCTTCCGCGAACCCCGCACTAGCCGTTGACCGGAACCGCGAGGTCAGCTGAGGGACCGTAACCAACTACATCGTCGAAGACTTAAGGACAGGGACAGACCGGGGTGGAGTCCTGCGACGGTGCCACTTGCCCCCCCCGGCGGCCGGCTGCCCGCTGCCTGGGTGGAGCGCATAGACCAGCGGGCTTTTCGCGTTGCGCCGGGCGCGGGCGGAGATGCGGGGACTGCCGGGTGAGTGCCCATGAACTACCACGGCGTTAACTGAGCGAAGCTGGACAACGAGGGCCTCCGTCGTCGGCCTCTTAGGAGCCCGACTGCAGTGCCGCGGCGACCGCCGGAGCCAGTGGTCCAGTATCTTGGCGGGTTATCCTGCGGCAATCTTTGGGGCGTCGGGGCTAGCTGTACGGCTAGCCGGGACGACTCCGACCCGTTGCCGAAATAGATGAACTGTGCTTCACTAATTTTGCGGAGGGGAGTATCCCCTGAATGTCCCGTCGTCAGTACGGCTGACCCTGAGCGGCCCGGCGGAACAGGTCCCTTGGGACCGGGAAAGACCTCCAGTTGGTTTGAGCTGACTGGAAGCGGGTATTCCCTCATGAACGTTCCTCTTTGGGCCTGGCTGGCCGTTCTTTCCCTCATTGTCCTGATGCTTGCCGTGGATCTGTTCGCGCACCGCAAAGCCCACGTCATCCGCGTCCGGGAAGCCGCACTCTGGTCCGCCGTCTGGGTCGCCTTCGGTGTCGGCTTCGGCTTCCTGATATGGCAGGTCTATGGTGCGGAGTTTGGCCAGCAGTACTTCGCCGGATATCTGATCGAGAAATCCCTCGCAGTCGACAACGTGTTTATCTGGGCGATCATCTTCACCTACTTCGCAGTTCCCCGCGAATACCAGCACCGGGTGCTGTTCTTCGGGGTCCTGGGCGCCCTGGTCTTCCGGGGCATCTTTATCGCTGCGGGGGCTGTCATCATCGCCCGCGCCGAGTGGGTGCTGTACATCTTCGCCGCGTTCCTGCTCGTTACCGGCTACCGGATGATCCGGCACCGCAACGACATGCTTGACCCGGAAAAGTCCCGGGCGCTGAAACTCTTCCGCCGGCGCGTGGCCATGACGGACGACTTCCACGGCCAGCGTTTCCTGATCCGCAAGAACGGCGTCTTACTCGCCACCCCGCTGCTCGCAGTGCTGGTCCTCATCGAGGTCACGGACATCATCTTCGCCGTGGACTCCATCCCCGCAATCTTTGCCGTCACGGACGAAGTGTTTCTGGTCTTCACCGCCAACGCCTTCGCCATCCTGGGCCTGCGGGCCATGTACTTCCTCCTCGCTGACATGATCCACCGCTTCATCTACCTCAAGATCGGACTCGCGCTCGTCCTGATCTGGGTAGGCATCAAAATGTTCCTCAAGATCGATATCTACTACATCCCCACCCCGCTGTCCCTGGCCGTCATCGCCACAATCCTCGGCGTGTCCATCGGTGTCAGCCTCTGGGCCACCCGCGGCCAAGTACGCAGGGCTCCCGAGGGGCCGGCGCACTCCCCCTTCGGCACCGCCTCACCCGAGGAAATCGCGGCCCTGGAACCGTTGCGGACCAGGCGCCGCGGCACAAAAGCCACCTCAACACCCCCAGGGGGCGACGCCGGTAATTCAGACGCGGACCCGTACTCACTGACAAAGAGTGACGCGCATGAAAGATGAACCGGTCCCGCGCAGCGACGGCGGCCGGCCAGGAGGGAGGGCAAGCACCCTGATACCTTTGGCAGCCTTGGACCGGACCGGATTCAGCACCACGTTGTGCCGGTACTCGGGCCGGGGAAAAGACCCTAGACTGCTGGCATGCCTATCATTCCCGATTCCAAGGACTGGACCTGGGTTCTCTCCCGGCCCTGCCCCGAGTGCGGCTTTGACGCATCCGCAACGACCCCGGCCACGGTGCCCGGAGTCCTGACGAGCATGCTCCCGCGGTGGCGCGCAGTACTGCGGCGCCCGGATGCGGCCGAACGCCCGAACGAGAGCACCTGGTCCGTCCTTGAATACGGTTGCCACGTCCGGGACGTCTTCGCCCTCTTTGACCACCGGCTGTCCCTCATGCTGGCGGAGGATGATGCGCGGTTCGATGACTGGGACCAGGACCTCACCGCTGTGGAACAGGACTATGCCAGCGCCGACCCGACCGAGGTCGGCACGGAGTTGACCGCCGAGGGCGAACAGATCGCGGCCACCTTCGCCCGGGTCCGGGAAGAAGAGTGGAACCGCGAAGGAACCCGCAGTAACGGCACGGTGTTCACGGTCCTGACGTTTGCACAGTATTTCCTGCACGACGTCGTCCATCACCTCCACGACGTGGACGGATAGCTGCATCGTCCGGTGGGGATGGTGGCTGCCGGCTGCACACGGGCCCAGCCCTGCCGGGTCGCGGCCGGCCCTCGTCAGGGCGCCGCCGGTTCCAGCTCCTTGTCCCAGGCCATGCTGCGGTTCACTGCCGTGTAGCCCATTTTGAGGTAGAGGCCGAGCGCGCCGGTGGGGTTTTCGGAGTCGACGTCCAAGGACGCGGTGTCCATCCCGGCTGCGGCGAACCGGCGCATCGCGTCGGCCAGCAGCGCCTGGGCAATGCCGCGGCCGCGGAACTCGCGCCGCACGCCCAGCAGTTCGGTGTAGCCTTCGCGGAAGCCACGGACCGCCGCGGCCTCGGCGTCGTGGGTGGCGAGCTGGTAGCCGGCCACCGTTCCCGTGGATTGCTCCAGCACCACGCCGCTCAGGTCCGGCCGGGCCAGCGGATCGTCAACCACGAACCCCCAGGCCTCTTCGTCGCGGGGTTCGCTGCCCCAGTGGTCCCGGAAGGCGGCGTTGTGCGCCAGCCGGACGGGCTCGTGCAGTTCCGGGCCGAAGGTCACCAGCGACAATCCGGGCCCCAGGGCAGTTTGCGGCAATGCCAGGCTCAAGGGCCGGTGCATTTCGTTGAAGTAGCGGACCACCTTGTAGCCGGCGCCCGCAAGAAGCGCGGCCTGGTGTTCTTGCTGCTGCTCCATGTAGAGCCGTATCTTCGGCACCTGCGCCTCAGGCGCAGACAGACGGGGTCCTGCGTGGCCGGCTGCGTCCGCAGCGAACCGCTCGCGGGTGCGCTGTTCGGCCCACCGCAGCAGTCCGCTGCCGACGCCGCTCCCCTGCCATTGCGGATCAACGCAGCCGAAGCCGATCGCTTTCTCCCCGTCGCGGCTCTTGGTGATCCTCGCGTAGGCCCGGGCCAGGCCGTGCGGATCAAAGCCGAGGATCGTGTGCTCCGCCGCAGGGTTGTTCTTGGAGGCCAGGATCTGCTCCAGATCGGCTCGGCGCTCGTACCAGACGGGCTGTTCGACGGCGGCGGTCCGGGCGATCAGGTCAGCCCAGGCGTCCACGTCACAACTTTCGGCCGGCCGCCATGCGAGGCGTGGGTCCAGGACCGTTCGGGTCCCGCCGGCGACGTTCATGGCAACAGGCTAGCGTGCGGACTATCCGCGTGCCAGAACCGGCGTTGCGACCTCTGCGGCGGCAGCTGCGGCGTCGAGATCCAGCCGAGCATCGCCGGCGTCGATGTCGTCCGGGTTGTGCGTGACCAGGACGACCGTCCGGCCCTGAAGGCCGTGCCGGAGCTCGGTCAGCAAGGCCCGCCCGGATTCGGCGTCCAGGTGCGCCGTGGGTTCATCGAGCAGGATCACTTCCGCCCCGCTGAGCAGCGTCCGGGCAACGGCCAGCCGCTGGCGCTCCCCGCCGCTGAGGAATGCTCCTCCCGGGCCGATCCTGGTGTCCAGTCCCTCTGGCAGGCGGTCCAGCAGTGCTGTCAGGCCCACCGCGGCGAGGGCTTCCCGGAGCTGGGCCTCGCGGGAGCCTGGCCCGGGATCGCTGCCGGGACTGAGCTGTGCGGTGCGCTCCGCCGGGTCCCCCGGAATCGCCAACATGAGGTTGCCGCGGATGGTGGAGTCAAAAAGGTGTGCTTCCTGCGGGCACCACGCCGCCTGGCCGCTGCGGAAAAGCGCCCCGGCCGCCGGCGGCAAGAACCCGAGGACGACGGCCAGCAGGGTGGATTTGCCGGAGCCGGAGGCGCCGGTGACGGACAGCCAGCGGCCGGATTCGGCGGACGCATTGAGTCCCCGGAACACGGTCTGTCCGCCGGGCCAGGCCGCCGCGAGTTCCCGGAGTTCGATCCCGGGCCGCCCATCCGGGCGTGCGGGCGGCGGCACGAGCCCCGGGGTCTCCTCCCCGTTGGTCCGGGCGGGGGCCTCAAGAACCCCGGCATCTGAGATCCGTGCCAGTACCGCTCGCAGGGCCGGGTACTGGCGCACGGCCGTCGTGATGGCCGCGTATGGCTCCACGAGGGCGAGCTGCAGCAGGACCACAACGGCCACCGTGGCCGGCGCGACGGCACCGCCAAGTGCCTGGGGCGCGCCCAGCAGGGCACTGACCAGGGCGGCGGCACCACAGGCGAGCACGGTCAGTCCCTGGCCGAGTCCCTCCGCCCAGGCCGAACGCTGCGAGGCGGCTGTGGCGGCACGGTCCTGGCGGGTGATTGCGGCCAGCACCGGTTGGGCCACGGCGTTGGCGTGCAGCTCGGCCCGGGCGTCAAGGGCGGCGGCAACATTGCGCAGCACCCCTGCGCGCAGGGCTTGTTCAGTGCTGGCGGACATCCGATCGGCCGCCAGGGCCAGTGCCGGGGCCGCGATGAGGCTCAGCAATGCCGCCGCCAGCACGGCCGGTAGTGCCACTGGCAGCAGGATGCCGGTCGCGAGAAGGGCAGCTGCCCCCACCGCAACGGCGGTCACCGGCGGCAGAACCACCCGCGGCAGCAGGTCCCGCACCGTGTCGACGTCCTCGATCACGGTGCCGAGGACGTTGCCGCCCTGCAGCAGACGGCGCAGCGAGAGCGCGCGCCGGCTC
>JBFGBS010000200.1:0-4925 GCA_041567475.1 Arthrobacter sp. | reverse complement strand
GCGACGGGTGACGTGGGGGTTCAGGGTCCGTCACATTCGGGGACCGGGACGCCGACGGGGACGAAGCGGTCGACGAATGCGTTGTGGTTCAACGACGGGCTCTGGTGGGGGAACCTGTGGGACACGGCCAGCTCGGATTTCCATATCTTCCGGTTCGATGCCGCGAAGAGCTCGTGGGTGGATACGGGTGTGGCGACGGACAAGCGGTCGAACACCCATCATGACGTGTTGTGGGACGGAACGACGTTGCATGTGGCGAGCTACCGGTTTGTCAACGACGGCCTGCCGGCCGAGCCGAACCACCCGACGACGCTGCGGCGCTACAGCTACGATGCGGTGAAGAAGACCTACACACTGCTGAGTTCGACAACCATCAATAACCAGCGCGTGGAAACCCTGACCATCGACAAGGACTCGACCGGCCGGGTGTGGGCCACCTGGCAGCAGGGGAACCGGATCTACCTGAATGTCACCGGCACGGATGGCAAGACGTGGGGCACACCGTTCCCGCACCCTGCGTCCTCGAGCAAGGTCTCGGTGGACGACACATCGGCTGTGATCGCGTTCGACGGGAAGATGGGTGTGATGTGGAGCCGGCAGCTCGGTGACTCCGCCGACGGCATGTACTGGAGCTTCCACGTCGATGGAGCGTCGAAAACCACCTGGAGCGCTCCGGTGGCGGCGGTGAAGGGGCAACGCAGCGGTGATGACCACATGAACCTGAAGTGGATGGACTCTACGAACGGTCAGGTTTTTGCCGCTATCAAGACCGGATTCACATCAGCGTCCCAGCCGCTGATCCAGCTGTTGGTCTTGAAGGGTACGACGTGGTCCGCGCATACGATCGCGACCGTGGCGGAGTGCCCGAACCGGGTGATCGTCATGATTGACGAGAGCACGCAGAGGCTGCGTACCTTCGCTACCTATCCGAAACCGAGCGGCACAACGAACGCCGGTGTCTGTACCAGCTCGGGAGGCGCGGTCTATGAGAAGTCCACGTCGCTGAGCGACATCCGCTTCAGCACCGCGAAGACGGTGCGCATCATGGACGCCGACCAGTATGCCCACAACGTGACTTCCACCAAACAGAACCTCAACAGTGCGGCGCGGGGCACGGCAAACAGCGGTCTGCTGCTGCTCGCCGACGTCAACGCCACCAGCCGCTACTGGCACTATTACGAACCCAAGGTCGGCTGATGGAGTTCGACCGGACGGCGTTACTGTCGCACCCGACCTGACCCTCAAGAGGAGGAAGTAGGCGAACAGCACGGACACCGCCGACACCGCCTACACCGTCCGACGACCGATACCACCCAGATAGGGGAAACGATGCGCATCTGGCAGACCAGGACCAGGACCAAGACCAAGACCAACGCACTGCACTTCGACATTCACGGCCGCGTGACGATCCGGGTCGACGCAAAGGCGCCGGCAGCGATGCAACTCCAAAGCATGCTGGCGTGTTTCGCCACCGACGCCGAAGGACCGGCCGACATCGTCGTCGATGACCGGCCGGAGCCGATGCCTGATGCCGGTCTGCTCGAGCACGAGCTCGCCTACACGGGGGAGAGCGTGCGTTTCGAAGAGGACCGGGTCCAGGTGGTGCGGGGCGCAGAGCAGTGGCGCATTCACGGTCCGAGCGAGCTGCTGACTTCCGTGGTCCCTGTCCTGGATGTGGCCATGGTCGCTCGAGGGGCCGGCATGATCCACGCGGCAACCATGGCGTACCGGGGGCACGCAATCGCCCTGCCCGCCGCCGGCGGGACCGGTAAGACGAGCACCGTCGCCAAGCTGATGCGGCGCGACGGATGGTCGTTCATGGGCGATGACTGGGCCTTCCTCTCCGAAGATGCCATGCTGCTCGGCTATGCCAAGCCGATGTTCATCAAGCCGCACCATCGGGCCATCTATCCGCATCTCTTCGAGGGTGTCCGGAAGCCCCTCATCCCGTCACGGCTCTCGCAGAGCGTCGGCCGTCTCACCACGGTGGTGCACCCGTACGTCATCCGCTATCCACGCCTGGCGGACTTCTTTCGGAGGTGGTCGCCGGAGCACCGCATGGTCGTGCCAGGGACCGCGTTCCCCGGGCGGGAGGTGACGACCTCGGCCCCGCTCGCGGCCGTCGTCTACATCGAGCGCTTCGAGGGCGCCCAGTCCCGGCTTGTTGAGCGGTCGAACGAGTGGATGGTCGACCGCATGATCGGCAACTTCCACATCGAAATGTCGGGCTTCTCACAGCAGGTCGTGACCGGCCTGGCAGCCACGTCCGTCCTTCCATGGCGCGAGCACTTTGTGGCGAAGGGAATCGTGCTGAGCAAGGCGCTCGACGGACGGCCCTGCTACCTGCTGCAGGTGCCCGCCGTTTATACGGCCGACGAGGCGTCGGACGACATCGTCCGGCATCTTGAGCACTTGCTGCCGTCGGTCCTCGACGAGCAGGCCTAAGGGGGACACCGTGGGCCACAGTCCTGCCGAGATCACTGCGGTCGTTCCGGCCCGCAACGCGGAGCTCATGCTGCCGCGCTGCCTGGAGGCCCTGCGTCAGTCCGGTGTTGCCGAGATCATCGTGGTGGACGGGTGCTCCACCGACCGCACTGTAGACCTCGCCCTCGCGGCAGGTGCCCGGGTCGTGAGTGACGAGGGACGCGGGCTGCCCTGGGCTCGAACGCTTGGTGTAAAGAGCAGCAGCACCCGTTGGGTCCTGCTCGTCGACTCCGATGTCGTGTTCGGACCCACCGGAGTCGCCGACCTGCTCACGGAGCTGGTGGAGGACGGCTACGATGCCCTTCAAGCCGGTCTGGAAAGTGTCGGTGGACCGGGCTACTGGGGACAGGCGCTGGCGCACCACCACCGCACCGGTCGCAGCCGCAATTGGTTCGGGCTCGTGGCAACTATCGTTGACAGAGACCTGATGCTTGGCGTGGGATTCGACGACGCGTTCAAGTCGGGTGAAGACATCGAGCTGCGGTGGCGGATGCGGGACGCGGGACTCCGGACGGCGGTCTCGCGCCGTGTCTTCGTCGAACATCGTTTCGCCGCAGACGACTTTGCCTTCGCGCTCGACCAGTTCCTTATGGACGGAACGGGGCTGGGGCGGATGATCCGTAAGCACGGCTGGCGCGGTGCGAGGTTGGCGCTGCTGCCCGCAGCCGCCGCGGTCCGGGGCAGCGCCTTGAGCCTCGCCGCGGGCGAGCCTCGGTGGCTGCGCTACTACGCCGCCTTCTGCTGGTGCAACTACAGGGGTTTGGCCAGAGGCCTGGCATCATGAGGGCCAACCGGGGGGCCGCCGTCTCGGACGACTCGATTGTCCGGCACTCCGCACTACGCAGCTCGCTCGGGCTCGTCGCGGGCAAAGCCGCCCAGACGGGCGCGGGTTTCGCCTTCTGGGTCGTGGCTGCGCGCGCGACGTCGGACCGTGAGGTCGGGCTTACGGCGGCCGCGGTCTCTGCGGTGATGATTTGCACGCAGTTCGCCGTGCTGGGGGCCGGATCGGCCGTGATTGTCGCAGTGGGGCGAGGGGAGCCGCCCGCGCGGGTATTGGACGCGGCGTTCGCCATTGTCGGGGTGGCCGGCACCGTGCTTGCCGCCGGCTACCTCGTGCTGCAGTCAGCGGTGACGCCGGATACCGCCTCGGTATCCATGCTTTTCTGGCTCGCGTTCCTCGTCGCTGCCGTCACCGGTACCATGGCCATCGTGCTGGACCAGGCGCTTGTGGCGCTGGGACGCGGTGCCAGCGCGACCTTGAGGTATACGTTGGGCGGCGGGGTCACATTCGGGGTTGCCGCGCTCGTGGCCTGGCAGGCGCACGGCGTTGCCGCCGACGTGCTGATGGCCTGCTGGGCCCTCGGAACGACCGTGGCGTGCGCCGTCGGTGCGGTCCAGCTTCGACGACTGATCGGCTACAGTCCGCGACCGTCCTTGCGCGCGGCGCGCGGCCGTCCGCTGCTGGCTGTGGGCATTCCGCACCAGCTCCTTACGCTCACCGAGCGCCTCCCCGGCCTGGTACTGCCGCTCCTGCTCGCGCACATGGTGGCGCCGGAGGCCGCCGCCTACTGGTATCCGGCATGGATGATGGCCTGGGCCGCCTATACCGCGCCGATGCTGATGGGCATCGTCCAGTTTTCCGAGGGTGTCCGCGACGCCGGCCGCCTGGTATCGACCACGTGGGCGAGTCTGCGCAGATCCCTCGCGGTAGGGGGACTGGCTGCCGCCATCCTGGTAATTTTCGCTCACCCGCTGCTCAGCCTGCTGGGGGAGCAATACGCCGAATCGTCCGCCGGCGCTCTGCGGTGGTTGGCGGCCGGACTGGTGCCGTACGCGGTGCTGCAGGCCTACAACGCCGTGTGCCGGGCCCGCGGTTGTTACGCGGAGGCGATCGTCGTCGGCGTGACGCTCGGGGTCGCTCTCTGCGCCGCAGCATTGTGGGCCGCCGACAGAGGCGCCAGCGCCATGGCCCTTGCCTGGCTTGTGGTGCTCGCCATCGGTGCCGCGGCGGTCGGTGTCCGGTTGCTCGCCATCCTCCGGCGCGTCACGCAGGAGGCACGATGAACTCCGCGATGACCGGCGTACTTCGTGTGCCCAGCGGCACCCAGGGGCGCCGGAAGCTTCGTGACGTTTGGTGTGCACTGGCGGGCGTCGTGGCGCTGGTGTTGGCTGCGGGGGCCGCCTCCACGGTGGTCTTACCCGTGAGCAGCGACCTGGGCCTTATCGGTGTGCTGCCCTACCCCTTCTGGGTTGGGGTCCTAATTCTGAACGTCGCCTTCGTTGTGGCGCTCCGGGGGGATGCCGCGGGCCCGGCCCGCGGTCCGGTCATGATCTGGCTCGTCGTGGTGCTCGTGCTCGTGCTCTTCGGTACCGCCGCCTTCGCGACTGACGTACCCCGGGGTGAGGTCGCGTTGCGTCACCTTGGCATCGCCGATGCCCTC
>JBFGBS010000199.1:0-4934 GCA_041567475.1 Arthrobacter sp. | reverse complement strand
TCCACTTCGTAGACGGCGTTGTTCGGACCGTCGACCTCGAAGTCCATCCGGACGTTGAACATGTGCTGGTGGATCGGGGCATAGAGCCCGTCGTTGTTCAGTGTCTGACCGTACGGGCTCTTCTCGCCCGGCTTCTGGCCGGCGGTGGAGAGGATGCCGGTGGCCTTGACCAGGAACTCGATGCTGCCATCGAGGAAGAGGTGCCAGTAGAAGGCGTACTCGTAGTTGGCAACGGTGGCGATGAAGGAGATCACGAGCTTGCGGCTGCGCCGGGTTTCGGTGGTGCCTTCACGGAAGTCGAAGTGCTTCCAGAGGATACTGTCGTCTTCTTCGTGCATGCAGATCGCGTTTTCGATGGTCAGCGGGTTGCCGAGGCTGTCGGTGGTGATGCCGTCGAAGTATTTGATCTCACCCGTGCAGTCACAGCCCAGGGTGAGCGAGTTGGCCATGTTGCCGATGTTGTATTCCCCGGAGTCGAAGGCGTTCTTCTTGGCCTGGACGGGGGCGGTGTCACCGTAGGGGACAACCATTTCGGACAGTGAGGCGCGGTTGATGACGGGACGCTCGACGCCCTTGTTCCGGAACTTCAGCTGGTGCAGGACCAGGCCTTCGCGGGGCGTGAACCCGACCCGGAAGGACCAGTCGGCCCACTGGACATGGTTCCCGGTCACGGTGAAGGACGCGCCTTCGGGCTGGGTGATGGAGATGGGCTTCAGGTCGGTGCGGGCCGGTCCGACGTACTTGGGCAGGTAGTTGCCGCTGGCGCTCGGGACCGGGATGGCCTGGTCATCCTGGAGCTGGACGACCTCGCCGGAGTTCAGGTCGACGATGACGATGAAGTTCTCGATCGGGTGGGCGTAGGGGCTGTCGTCGGCCTCGTCCCGGACGAAGACCAGGGCACGCATCAGGCGGCGGCCTTCGTTGTCCTCGCCGAAGTAGCCTACGGACCACGGTTCGAAGCAGACCAGGTCCATGTTGGTGATACCGCGCTTGGCGAGGGCGGCCTGGACTTCGGGGTTCTTCCGGCAGGCCTCTTCACCTTCGGCGAATTCGTCGAGCATGAAGGGCGGGTGAACGTTGGCGGCCAGCTGCGTCCACTTCGACACGATGCCCGAGTCGAGGTCGACGATCGCTTCGTAGGCGCGTCCCTCGGCACGGTTGACCAAAACGGCGTCTGCTTCGCGGACCGTCGCGGCGCCGGTCCGGAGCAGTTCCTTGTCCGGCTCCCGCAACTCAACGCTGATGAAGCGGAACGACTCCGCCGCGGCCTGGCCGTCCTTCAGGATGGCAGATGCCCGGGAGATCTCTGCGCGGGACAGCGGGTCGAGAGGGTGAGCCACCCCGACGACGGATTCGATTTCGGTCTCGATAGTCATGGTCTACTCCTTGGTTGATTCTTGGTTCGAAATGAGGGTCTCTACGGCCGGGTAACCGGCGCGCTGGTGGGGCTGGCCGGAGCCAGGATCAGGTCAACAGCTGCCGCTGATTAGCCGGCCAGCAACCAATCAGATGCCGCTTTGCGGTAGCGGGCGATGCCTTTGTACTCGGCCATGTCTTCGGGAAGTTCGGCCAGTACGCGGCCCATGTTTTCCCGCCAGGCGGGTACCTGGGCAATGTCGGTCAGGGGCAGCAGGTAGGTCCGGACCAGAAACAGTAGGGCCCCGGAGTGTGGAAGGCGGATCAAGTGCTGGACTTCCACCCGCAGGTGGAGCCTGTCCGGCAGAGCCGGATCGTGGGCTATGAGGCTGCGGTCTTCGGCCCACTCCGGGTAGGTTTCGGTGGAGGTGTCCAGACGCCGGTCCACGGTCATGGTCCAGTTGGTGCGACGGTACTGTTCCCCGGGTTGCAGACGCATAAGAAATTGCTCGGCTCGGCCGATGATTTGCTCTTCCTTGATCCGCGGGACGGGGTGATGAATTTCCATGAATTTCATGCCAACGTCGAATCCAAGGGACCAGTCGGCCGCGAACGTGACGAGCCCTGCGTCGAGCCACAACGCACCCTCGCGTTGGTCAAGCAGAACCATGTCGTCCTGGATCTGGCTACCCAGGAATCGCAACGGACCCATGGGAAGAGATGCGTCCTCGCCGATGGTGAATTCCACGTCGAGGTCCTGCAAGTCGTTCCGCCACCGGCAGATGTTTCCCTTCCGCTGGAAGGACATCGCGGCCGGGTTTTCTTCCGCCAACGCGGAGAGCAGGGTGGCGACGGCATCCCATACGGCGGGTCGCATGTGGGGGAGGACCTGCAGGCGTGATGGATCCCTGTCCAGCACGCCGTCGCGCTCCTTCACATCCGCGAGGTAGTGTTCGTCGATGTCCAGCAGCGGGCCGCCCCAGGCTCCGGCTGGGGTCTGTACGGTTTTATGGGCGGGCTCGACATTGGCGCTGTAACGGTAAATGTCAGCAGTAAAAGGAAACGGAAAGCGTCTGATTCGTTCCGGGAGGACGGCGGTGCCTGGTTCTTGGTCGATGGTGATGCTCAAAGGTCCAACTCCATTTCTTGGTCCAGACTGCGCGAAACGCAGCACATCATGGTGGTGTTCTCGGCCTTTTCCTGGTCGGTGAGGTAGAGGTCCCGGTGCAGGGGTGACCCTCGAAGGACTGATAGGGAACATTCCCCGCAGATGCCTTTACGGCACATGTTTGGAATGCTTTTTCCTGCCTTTTCGAGTGACTCCAGCAACGACACGCCGGCCGGAACTTCCACTCTGATGCCGCTGCGAGCCAGGTTCACCGCGAACGGTTGGCCCTCGTCCAGTTCGGCGGCGCCGAAGGCTTCTGAATGCAGCAGGCCCTTCGGCCAGCCAAGATCCCTGGCCTGCTCAAGGACTGTGTCCATGAAGGCCGGCGGCCCGCAAACGTAGAGGTGGGTTCCGAGTTTCTGGGTGGTGAGCTTCTCGGTCAGTGCTTTCTGGAAACTGCCCCGATCAGAGCATTCCGTCAACCTCGTGCCCAGCAGTTCCCTTGCTTCGGCCACGTGGGCCCCCGCTCCGGGTCGATGGACGTAGATCAGGGATGCTTCCGCCCCCCATTCGGCCGCGTACCGGGCGTGCGAAAGCACCGGCGTGATGCCGATTCCGGCGGCAACAAGCAGATGATGCGTAGCTGTTGCCGCCGGAGCGAAGGCGCTGCGGGGACGGGAAGCCTGAACCCGGTCACCGATCGCGAGACGATGCATGGCCATGGAGCCGCCAGCGCCATCCTCGACCTGGAGGACCGAGATGGTGTATTCGGAAGGGGCGCTGCCTGAACCGGTGAGCGAATAGGCATTGGCGCCGGTCCCGTACTGAACCACAAGGTGGCTCCCCGCGACATAGGGCGGCAGCGGTTTCCCGGACGGTTCCACAAAAGTGATGCTGACAATGGACTCCGTCTGCATGCTGACATTTCTTACCTCCAGCTGAAGGCCGCCCTCCACCGCCGGGTGGACATCGGGCCGGAGCGCCGTCGCTGTCATGCTGCCTCCTCGGCATAGGCGGAGAAACCCAGGTACCCGCCACGACGGCGGGAGAAGTGGTCAGTGATCGCCAAGGTGGTAGCGCATCCCTGACAGTCCACTTCTGAACCGGTCGGCTGATGGGTTGTGGTCGCAGTGTGGCAATGTCCGCAGAAAACAACGCGGGGCCCGACTTCCTCGCACCGGAGGATCATTTCCTCCTCCAGCAGTCCACATTCGGCAGCCACGGCTGCGGCTGCGTGGACGTCGGCCGGGGGGCCAGCGAGAACGAGACGGACCCCGACGCACGCACATCCAAGCACAGACCTCAGGTCTGAGAGGGTTCCCGGGTCTGCAGCTGCAAAACGGAGCTCGTGCCGGGGGCTGCCCTCAGTGTGGTGCTCCGCGGTGCCACCTGCTGTGCCGAACGAGGCGCAGATGACACCGCGGAAACCCGGTTCCACGTCGGCCCCAGCTGCCGACGGAATGGACGCGGAACGCATGGTGGGTCCTAGGGTGCGAAGGTGCGGTCGCCGGCGAAGAACCCCAGGCCATACTCAGGGGTCTCGAACTTCACGGTGGTGCCCTTGGGGAAGAACAGCACATCGCGTTCCTTCGCGTGGGTCACTTCTCCTGTGGACTGGTCGGTGAGGATGAACTCACCCTGCACGACGACCTTCATTTCGTCATAGGTGTACGTATAGACCAGGGGTTCTGAGGCCCTCAGCTCGAAGAACCCGGCGCTCATGACCGATCCCTCGGGATTGTGGAGGGAGTCGCCGATTGCGGCATCGCTGCCGGGTTCGTTCATCTTCGGCAGGCCAAGATAACCGCCTTCGACCTTGTGGATGGCTCCGGCTTTGCTCAGTGTTCCGATGAGGGTGGTTTCCATGATCTCTCCTGTGAATAGGGTGGTGAAAGATTCGGCAGAAATGTTCATCCGAGGTGGATAGGCAACTGCGCTGAAGAGCGGTACAGGACCGCGGGGAATCGGGTTTCGGAAGGACGCCTGTACCCGGAATCTTCACTTCTGAAGGACCAACGTGCTCTACTTCGAGTCTTGCTGGTGTGATGCCGGTCACGTATTTCCGTCCCACTTGCAAAGCTACGCGAACTAATTCATCTAGTCCAGTCTTTTTTAAAATTATTCAGCTTGAGACTCGAGATAGTTTCTTCGCTCGCGGTTGGGGCAGGAAATGCCGGAATGGCAGCCCTGGAAGGTTAGGGCGCTGGCTTGGACGAGCTGCGCCGGCGGGGATCATGGCTATTAGCCGGTCGGTAATACCTCAGTCGTGCTTTTTTTGGCTGCCGGGGTTTGTGCGCCCGTCATCGCTGGAGTGTGGTGACGCCTTCCGGCGGGAGTATGCGTTCCACGAGTGGTTCAACGTAGCGGGCGGCCAGCGGGCCCACCACGGCCATGACCAGCACATAGGCAGCAGCCATGGCCGCCAGCTCCTTTGTGACGGCGCCGGATGCCACTGCCAATCCGGCAATGA
>JBFGBS010000198.1:0-4936 GCA_041567475.1 Arthrobacter sp. | reverse complement strand
GAAACCATGCCGTTGCCCGTGAAGATCTTGCGCAGGACGGAATCGGCGTCGTCGGGTGCCTCGGCCGGAGGCTTTGTGGTTGCCCGCTCCGGTGCGGGGCGCGGGGCTTCGGGTTGTTCCAGGGGGTCCTGGGGATTCTTGTCAGTCATTGTCGCCTCCCTCGGCACTGGCGGCCGGGCGGGTCGGGGAAGTGGGTTCTTCGGCTGCGGCCTCGTGCGGGGTGACGCCGGCCATCATCAGGCCCAGGACGTCGCGGCCGGTGCCGGCGGGGACGATCCCGACGAGCCGGCCCTTGTAGAGGACAGCGATGCGGTCGGCGAGTTCGATGACCTCATCGAGTTCGGTCGAGACGATCATCACCGGGGTGCCGTTGTCACGTTCGGCGACGATCCGCTGGTGCAGGAATTCAATGGAGCCGACGTCGACGCCGCGGGTGGGCTGGGAGGCGATGAAGAGCCGCAGCGGCCGGGACAACTCCCGGGCCATCACCACCTTCTGCTGGTTTCCGCCGGACAGTGTGCCGGCGGCCAGCGAGCCGGAGGGGGTGCGGACGTCGAATTCCTCGATCCGGGACGCCGCGTTCTCCAGGACCTTCGCCGGGCTCATGCTGATGCCCTTCGCGAAGGGAGCCTGGTCGTAGCGGTCCAGGATCAGGTTTTCGGCGATGGAGAACGAGCCGATGAGGCCGTCGACGGACCGGTCCTCGGGCACGAAGCCGACGCCGGCGCCCAGGATGTCCTTGACGCTGCGGCCCGTCAGCTCCTCGCCGTCGAGGAGGATGGAGCCGTGCACGCGCGGTTGCAGCCCCAGGATGGCCTCGGTCAGTTCGGTCTGCCCGTTGCCCTGTACCCCGGCGATGGCCAGGATCTCGCCCCGGGCGATGTCGAAGCTGATGCCGTCCACAACATGCTGGCCCGTGGGAGCAATGACGGTGAGGTCCTTGACCTGGAACGTCGTCTCCTGCGGCACGGCGGGTGCCTTGTCCAGGGTCAGGCTGACGGCGCGGCCCACCATCAGGGAGGCCAGTTCCGTCGTCGACGCCGTGGGGCTGGCGGTTCCGACGACCTTGCCGCGGCGGATCACGGTGATGGTATCCGACACTTCGCGCACCTCGCGGAGTTTATGCGAGATGAACACAATGGACGTGCCGTTGCTCTTGAGCTGGCGCATGATGTCCAGCAGCTCGTCGGTGTCCTGGGGTGTCAGGACGGCGGTCGGCTCGTCCAGGATGAGGACCTTGGCGTCGCGGACCAGTGCCTTGATGATTTCGACGCGCTGCTGGACGCCGACGGGGAGGTCTTCCACGAGGGCATCGGGGTCAACGTCGAACCCGTATTTGTCGGAAATTTCGCGGATCTTGCGCCGGGTGACGTCGAGGTCCAGGAACCCGCCGGGTTTGGTGCTTTCGCCGCCCAGCGCGACGTTCTCGGCGACGGTGAAGACCGGCACCAGCATGAAGTGCTGGTGCACCATGCCGATCCCGGCGGCCATGGCGTCGCCGGGGCCGCGGAAGCTGACCGGTTTGTCATCAATCAGGATCTCGCCTTCGGTGGGCTCGTACAGCCCGTAGAGGACGTTCATCAGCGTCGATTTACCGGCGCCGTTCTCGCCCAGCAGGCAGTGGATCTGCCCGGGTTCAACCACCACGTCGATGTGGTCGTTGGCGACCAGGGAGCCAAAGCGCTTGGTGATCCCTTTGAGTTCAAGTTTCAAAACTCTGACCAATCTAGAAATGTCCGGCGGCTGCGCCGGTGGGGATATGGGCCTGCGGGCACCAGCCTAGTACCTGCAGCCGGGCGCGGACCGGGTCCGCACAAAACGAAAGCGCCACAGCCCGTGCGGTGAGTGACCGGACGGGCCGTGGCGCTTCGCGGAGGAGGTTAGGCCTTCGGGCTCGCAGCCGATTCGACCTTGAGCGTGCCGTCGGCAATATCCTTCTTGATCTGCTCCAGCTCGGCCTTCAGTTCGGCCGGAACCTCGGAATCGAGGTCGTGGAACGGAGCCAGCTGGACACCTTCGTTGGCGAGGGTTCCGACGTACGGCGTGTTGGAGAAGTTGCCGTCCTTGTCTTCCTTGATAACGGCCTCGACCGCTTCGCCCATCTGCTTCATGACGGAGGACAGCATGATGTCCTTGTAGTCCGGTGCCGTGAGGTAGCCGTCGGAGTCAACCCAGATCAGCTTGACGTCCTTGCCTGCAGCCTTGGCTTCCTTGAGGGCAGCGCCTGCGCCCTTGCCGACCGGTCCGGCGACGGGCATAACGATGTCCGCGCCCTGGTCGAGGAAGTTCTGGGTGAACTGCTTGCCCTTATCCTGCTTTTCGAAGTCACCGGTGAACGAACCATCCTGAGCGGCCTTGTTCCAGCCCAGGACCTTGACGTCGGTGCCCTTCTGCTCGTTGTAGTACTTCACGCCGTCGGCGTAGCCGTCCATGAAGATGGTGACGGTGGGGATCTTGATGCCGCCGAACGTGGCGACCGTTCCGGTCTTGGTGGTGCCCGCGGCGAGGTAGCCGGCCAGGAACGCGGCCTGCGCCGTGTCGTAGATGATCGGCTTGACGTTGGGGATGGGGGTTTCGTAGCCGAAGTCGATGATCGCGAAGTGCGCGTCGGGGTTTGCCTCGGCCTGGGCCTTGGTGGCGTCGCCGAGCAGGAACCCGACCGTGACGGTCAGGTCGCAGCCGGCGGAGACCATGGCGCGGAGGTTCGGTTCGAAGTCATTGTTGGTCTTGGACTCGACCTGGTTGACCTTGATGCCCAGGTCCTTTTCAGCCTTCTTCAGGCCCTCGTACGAGGACTGGTTGAAGGACTGGTCATCGAACCCGCCCGAGTCCGAGACGATGCAGCCCGTGTAGTCACTGGCTGCGCCGGTCGCGCCGCCTCCGGCCTCCGGGGCCGCGCCGCAGCCGGCCAGCAGGATCGCTGCCGCACCCGCGCTAGCAATGCCGGCCATTGAACGGCGCCCAAGGGCTGCACGCAGTGAGTTCTTCAATTTTCCTCCAGGACGAAAGAGTTGGCGCTACGACGGAGAGTTCAATGAGTGTCTGTTTCCGGTATTCCGTTGAAACGCTGTTGTCACTGACGAGTTCGCAGCACTGCGCCGGGGCGCACTGACTCAAGCAACTGTAGTGGTCTGGGACACGTTCAAATAACACAGCGCCCCAGAAATCCCTAGATTGTTGAGAATTTGTTACCAACGGGCAGTGGCCGCCGCTCCGGAGAGCAGCGGCCGTTGCTGGTGCGGGCGGTGGGTTCAGAGCCGGACGAGCATCTTGCCGGTATTGGCGCCGTCGAGCAGGTCCATAAAAGCCTGCGGGGCGTTGTCGAGTCCATCCACAATGGTTTCGTCGTAGCGGACGGCGCCGGAGGCAAGCCAGCCGGCCATCTTCTCGGCGAACTCCCCCATGTGCTGCCAGTAGCTGCCCACGATGAAGCCCTGCAGGCGCAGCTGCTTGCCGACCGCCAGCATGAGGTTCCGCGGCGCCGGCGTCGGCTCGGTGGCGTTGTACTGCGAGATGGCGCCGCACATGGCCACCCGGCCACCGACCGTCAGCGCGGACAGTGCGGCTTCGAGGTGCTCGCCGCCGACGTTGTCGAAGTACACGTCGATGCCGCGCTCCCCCGCCACCGCAGCCAGCTGTTCGGTCACCGGGCCGTCGTTGTAGTTGAACGCCGCGTCGAAGCCCAGTTCCAGGAGGCGGGCCACTTTTTCCGCGGACCCGGCGCTGCCGATCACCCGTGAAGCACCGAGGGCCTTGGCGATCTGGCCGACCAGCGAGCCGACGGCTCCGGCCGCGCCGGAGACGAACACGACGTCGCCCGCCTGGAAGTCGGCGATCTTCAGCAGGCCGGTGTAGGCGGTGAGCCCGGTCATGCCGAGCGCGCCGAGGAAGGCTGATGCCGGGGCCAGGTCGGTGCGCGCCGGCGTCGTTGCGGCGGCATCCAGCACGGCGTAGTCCCGCCAGCCCAGGGAATGGACGACGACGTCGCCGACGTTGCGCTCGGCGGACCGGGAGGCGATGATCTCGCCCACGGCGCCGCCTTCCATCGCCGCATCCAGCGCATAGGGGGCCGCGTAGGACTTGGCATCATTCATGCGTCCGCGCATGTACGGGTCCACCGACATAAAGAGGTTGCGGACCAGGACCTGGCCCTCGGAGAGCTCGGCCAGGCCGGTCTCGGCGAGCCGGAAGTTCTCCGGAACGGGACGGCCGACCGGCCGGGACGCGAGCTGGATCTCCCGGGCGGTGGCGGGAAGGGTGGTCGTTTCGGTGGCGGCCCTCATGCGGCAAACTCCAGGATCTTGATATCGACGGTCATGTTGCCTCGGGTGGCGTTGGAATAGGGGCAGATCTGGTGGGCCTGGGCCACGAGGGCCTCGGCGGTCTGCGCGTCCACGGCCGGCAGGGCGATTTCGAGCTCGGCAGCCAGGCCGTAGCCGGCGCCGCCTTCGAGGGCGCCGAAATGGATCCGGGCGGCCACGGCGGAGTCGGTCAGGTCGGCTTTTTCCTTGCGGCCCACGAGGCGCAGGGCCGAATGGAAGCAGGCGGCGTAGCCGGCGGCGAACAGCTGCTCGGGGTTCGTGCCCGCGCCGTCGCCGCCCAGTTCCACCGGGCTGGCCAGTGCGACGTCGAGCTTGCCGTCGTTGGTGCGGGCGTTGCCGTCGCGGCCATCGCCCGAGGCGAGGGCTTCGGCGGTGTAGAGAGTCTTCATGGGGAATCCGTTCTTTCAGGGGAGGCGTGTCAGTGCAGGCGTGTCAGTGCAGGCGTGGGATAGCAGTGGCAGGCGCAACCGGGTCTCCGGCGGAACCGGCCTGCTGTCAATGGGAAGTGTGGAGGGCGGCTACGAGCCGGCTGAGGGTGTCACGGAGCTGGTCGAGTTCGTCGGCGGAGAGCCCCGCGGCCTCGGCCAGGCGCTGCGGGATGCCCGCGGCTTTGG
>JBFGBS010000197.1:0-4936 GCA_041567475.1 Arthrobacter sp. | reverse complement strand
GATGGAACTGATCGCTACCTCGCGCATCGGCAAGGCCCGAGCACGCGTAGCAGCTTCACTGCCTTACGCAAACGCGATCACGCGTGCCGTTTCTGCTGTTGCAAGCCAGAGCGAAATCGACCACCCGCTGGTCACCGAGCCGGAGCAGATCCGCCGGGCCGCCGTCTTGGTCATCACCTCCGACCGCGGCCTTGCAGGTTCGTACTCGGCGAGCGTGCTCAAGCAGGCCGAAGGCCTCGCTGAGCTGCTCCACGAGGAAGGCAAGGAAGTCAAGACGTTCCTGATGGGCCGCAAGGCGCAGGCGTACTTCGACTTCCGGAACCGTCCTTACGAGCGGGTATGGACCGGCAACACGGATGCGCCGGAGTTTGCGACCGCGCAGGAAGTCAGCTCTGCACTGCTGGCCGACTTCGCAACAGCCTACGAAGAGGGCGGCGTCGACGAGATCCATGTCGTGTACACCCGTTTCAAATCCATGGTGACGCAGGAGCCGACGGTCATCCGCCTGCTTCCGCTGGAGGTCGTCGAAGAGGTTGCAGCATCCGAATCGGATCTCCTGCCGCTCTACGAATTCGAGCCGGAAACGGAGCAGGTTCTCGATGCTCTGCTGCCGCGTTACATCGAATCACGGATCTTCGCCGCCATGTTGCAGGCTGCGGCTTCCGAGCTCGCCGCCCGCCAGCGGGCCATGAAGTCCGCCGGCGACAACGCCACGGACCTCATCAAGAAGTACACGCGTCTGCGCAACACTGCCCGCCAGGCTGAGATTACGCAGGAGCTTTCCGAAATCGTTGCCGGTGCCGACGCCTTGAACGCGTCCTAGCCTGCTCGAATCGGTCCCAGCTGTACCTGCACCAAAGATAAACTTAACCCCCACGCCATCTACTGAGTGAAGTGAGAGAGATGACTGCCACTGCTACCGAACACGTAGCCGCAACGTCCGGTGCTACCGGTCGTATTGCACGTGTTATTGGCCCGGTTGTCGACGTCGAATTCCCGGCTGACGCAATCCCCTCGATTTACAACGCTCTCACCACGGAGATTACTCTCAACGGTGAGACCAAGACCATCACGTTCGAGGTTGCCCTGCACCTGGGCGACAACCTCATCCGCGCCATCTCCCTGCAGGCCACCGACGGACTCGTCCGCGGCACGTCAGTAGTGGACAGCGGTGCCCCGATCTCCGTCCCCGTCGGCGACGGCGTCAAGGGCCACATCTTCAACGTCCTGGGCCAGCCCCTGGACGTCACCGAGGATGAACTGCAGATCAGCGAACGCTGGCCGATCCACCGCAAGGCTCCTGCATTCGCGACCCTCGAGGGCTCGACCGAAATGCTCGAAACCGGCATCAAGGTCATCGACCTCCTGACCCCGTACATCAAGGGCGGCAAGATCGGCCTGTTCGGTGGCGCCGGTGTCGGCAAGACCGTGCTGATCCAGGAAATGATCACCCGTGTGGCCCGCAACTTCGGTGGCACCTCGGTGTTCGCCGGCGTCGGCGAGCGTACGCGTGAAGGTAACGACCTCTGGGTCGAAATGGAAGAGGCAGGCGTCCTCAAGGACACCGCCCTTGTGTTCGGCCAGATGGATGAGCCGCCGGGAACGCGTCTGCGCGTGGCCCTGTCCGCCCTGACCATGGCGGAGTACTTCCGCGATGTGCAGAACCAGGACGTGCTGCTCTTCATCGACAACATCTTCCGCTTCACGCAGGCAGGCTCCGAGGTTTCCACCCTCCTCGGCCGCATGCCGTCCGCCGTGGGCTACCAGCCCAACCTGGCAGACGAGATGGGCCTCCTGCAGGAGCGCATCACGTCGACCAAGGGCCACTCCATCACCTCGATGCAGGCCATCTACGTTCCCGCAGATGACTACACCGACCCGGCCCCGGCCACGACCTTCGCACACCTCGACGCGACCACGGAACTTTCCCGTGAAATCGCTTCCCGTGGTCTGTACCCGGCCGTTGACCCGCTGACGTCCACTTCCCGGATCCTGGATCCGCAGTACATCGGACACGACCACTACAACACGGCCGTCCGCGTCAAGCAGATCCTGCAGAAGAACAAGGAACTTCAGGACATCATCGCCATCCTCGGCGTTGACGAGCTCTCTGAAGAAGACAAGATCGTTGTCTCGCGCGCACGCCGCATCCAGCAGTTCCTCTCGCAGAACACCTACACCGCCAAGCAGTTCACCGGCGTCGAGGGCTCCACCGTTTCCATCAAGGACACGGTCGAAGGCTTCAGCGCTATCTGCGACGGCGAGCTGGACCACATCGCAGAGCAGGCGTTCTTCAACGTCGGCGGCCTGGATGACGTCGAGCGCCAGTGGGCCAAGATCCAGGAACAGACCAAGTAATATGGCTGAGCTTGAGGTTGAGATTGTCGCAGCGGACCACTTTGTGTGGTCCGGAGCGGCCAAGATGGTCAAGGCCCGCACCAGCGATGGTGAAATCGGAATCCTGCCCGGCCACTCGCCCCTGCTGGCGATTCTGGCCGAAGGTGAACTGGCAATCGAGCCGGTATCCGGTGACCGCATTACCGTAGCTGTCGACGGCGGATTCTTCTCCGTCGACAACAACCGGGTGGTCATTGTTGCTGACAACGCCCAATTGGGTGACGCAGCGACTGCTGGGATCCGCTAGCACGACCTTGATGAACGATCCTGGTATGCCGTTCATCATTCTGGCAGCCCTCTTCGGGCTGCTGGTCTTAGCACTGTGCCTTTCGGGGGTGCGCCGCCTCACGTTGCGGCGTGCCCTCGGCACGGTGGACGCCTCCATTTGCACTGCGGGAAACCGCTGGCAGATGGGGGTTTGTCGTTATCAGGACAACGAGCTCGAATGGTTCCGGCTGGTCTCGCTCAGCATGCGTCCCAAACGCACTTTCCGCCGAAGCGCGCTGGAACTGCAGGGCCGGCGTGACGCCACCGAGGACGAGCTCGTCAAAGTACCGCCGGAAGCCGTGATCGTGGAACTGCGTTACGAGGGGCAGGAGATCCGGCTGGCCATGCGCTTTGACGCCTACGCCGGACTGTCCTCCTGGCTGGAGGCCGGTCCCGTCATCGGCGTCGGCACCTGGCGCTAGTGGCTTTCGAATTCCTCCAGGACCTGAGGCTTGTTGACGGTCCGGTGATGTGGTTCGCCTGGGCCGCCGGTGCCGGCGGCCTCGCTTTCCTCATTTGGCGCGCCGTCCGTCACCGCAAACCCGCCGCCTCCGCCGCCCTGCTCGGGGCGACGGCCATCCTTGCCGCCGCCCTCGTGGCCGGAATCCACTGGCTCCTGATCTACGGCTTCTCTGTCTTCCCCGACGATTTGCCCGCGGATGTCCTGGGCTGGTCCCTGCCGGCCGTGGCCGCACTTCTCCTGTGGCTGCACCGGCTCGGGCGCCTGTGGCTCCGTCCCGGGCGATCCGCGGACCCGCGGCCTCCCCGCCGCCGGAACGCGGCGCCGCTCTGGCGTGCCACCGCGGGTGCGACGGCGGCACTGCTCGGTGTTGTGCTGCTCTCGCAGGCCCAGATCAACCTCTACTTCGGGCTCAATCAGACCGTCAGCGACCTGACCGGAACAGCGGTGGAACGGATTCCGTGGCTGGAACCGGAACTTACCCGCGGTGCCCCGGCTACGGTGGACCTGGCGCAGTGGGACGCACCCGCCGCAATGCCGGCCGCCGGGGTCCTGCGGCGGGCCGCGATCCCGGGCACGGAATCCGGCTTCAGCAGCCGCGATGCGTTCATTTATCTGCCGCCTGCCTACCAGAGCACGCCGCGGCCGAAGCTTCCCGTGCTCGTGTTGTTTGCCGGGCAGCCCGGAAGTCCGCAGGACTGGCTGGTCGGCGGTGCCCTCCGGGCCCGGATGGACCGTTTCGCGGCCGAGCACCACGGCGTCGCGCCGGTGACCGTGGTGGTCGATCCCAACGGTGCGCAGTCGGCGAACACGCTCTGCCTCGACAGCCGCATCGCGCAGGCCGACACCTTCCTCTCGGTGGACGTACCGGAGTGGATCAAGGCCACGCTCGACGTCGATCACGATCCGCGGGTGTGGACCGCCGGCGGATTCTCTTTCGGGGCTACGTGCGCGCTCCAGATGCTCACCCGGCACCCCGACGTCTATCACGACGCCGTGGCCGTCGCGAGCGAGAAAGAACCCGCCCTGGCCAAGGAGCGCGACAAGACCATCGAGGCGTCCTTCGGGGGTGACACCGCGGCGTTTGAGCGGCAGACCCCGCTGTGGCTCATGGAGCACCGTGACTACACCGGCCACGCGGTCTACTTCTGCGCCGGCGCGCGGGACCAGGAATTTCTCGAGAACATGCGCACGCTCGCGGACGCAGCGGCTGGAGCCGGGTTCCTCGTGCGCTCGGACGTCATCGCGAACACGGGCCATTCATGGCAGACAGCGTCCACGGGCCTGGCTGACGCCCTGGACTTCCTTGCCCCGCGCTGGGGGATCACGTGAGCCGGGGCGGCACGTGAGGGAACCGGCCGCGCCCGCGCCGGCGCAGTCCCGCCCCGCTGATCCGTCGCTGCTCGGCACGCTCGTCCGCCGGACGCACGGGCATTTCCTGGCCGTGCCGTTCACGCTCAGCGTCCTCGGCGTGTTCCTCGCCACCGGCGCGGTGACCGGCAGCTTCCTGACCGGACCGCCGGAATCGCTACTGCACTTCGCCTCGGTCAGTGCCTCCGGGCTGAAGGCCGGACACTGGTGGTCGATGTTCACGTCCCTGTTCTTCGCGACGAACCTGATCGCGTACGTGGCAGCCGCCCTGATGATCCTGCTGCTGCTCGGACTCGCCGAACGTTACCTCGGGACCGTGCGCACGGCGGTGTTCTTCTTCGCCGGTCAATTCGCTGCCGTGACGGTGTTTCTGCTCATCACGCAGGTGTTTGCGTTTGCCGGCGATGTCTGGCTCGGCCGGATGGCGGACGCCCGGCTGAT